>JAPOXY010000143.1 GCA_026706845.1 Gemmatimonadota bacterium | reverse complement strand
CACGCTGAACACCCCGGGCATGAGACGCCGGGCGAAAGCCCTGGACACACTGATGCAGCGGGTCCAGGACATCCATACCCCCGCCCAACGGGCGGACAGCCCGCGGGACCTGGTGGACGATTACCTCAGCCTGCACGCGAGCGACCCGCAGTTTCTCCCGGAGTCCAACCTGCTGTTCTCCTTTTCCGCGGCCTTGATTGCCAGCGTGTACCTCGGCGATACGTTCAGCCTCGTAGTCTACGCCATGGCGTCGCAGCCCGACCTCTACGCCAGAATCCAGGCCGAAGCAGATGCCCTGTTCGCCAAGGGAGACCCCGAGAGAGAGGATTTCACCCCCGCCAACATTGACGTTACCCACCGCTTCCTCATGGAGTGCATGCGCATGTACCCGATCGTCTCCATGTCCATTCGGAACGTGATGAATACGTGCGTGGTCGAGGACTACGAGCTGCCCATGGGGGAACGGATCCACATCGCCATGACCGCCACGCATTACATGAGCGAGGTATTTCCCGACCCCTACAAGTTCGACATCGACCGCTACCTGCCGTCGCGCCATGAACACCGAAGCCCCGGGTACGCTCCGTACGGGCTGGGCACGCACAAGTGTCTCGGCACCCGGTGGATGGAACTGCACCTGGCGGCCAACTTGCTGATGCTGGCGCACTACTTCACGATTGAGGTGTCGCCGGCGAAGTACAAGCACAAGCTCCGTTTCAGTCCGTTCCCGTCGCTGAAACCGAGCAAGAAGCTGAAGTTCCGCATCTCCCAGCAGAGACGGGAGCTGTTCACCTGACTACTTGGCTCCTTGTGGAGCCAGGGGAAAACACCACGAAATGCGGCTGTGCAAACTGTCAAGAGAGCTGAGAGATGCGTACCGGGGATCGGGCGTCACACGTCGAGTGCAGCACTTCGACGGCTGGCTCGACCGGGCGGCGCTGGAGCCCGGTGGCGCGGACGGGTACGATCACACGGAAACAGTGAAAGACTATTACGACCTTTGTAGCGGGTTCATGGTGTGGGGCTGGGGCCAGTCCCTGCACTTCGCGCCCCTCACGCCTCATGAGAGTCTGGAGGAGTCCAAGGTCCGGCATCAGCGGCTGATGATTTCCAAGTTGGAGCTGCAACAGGGTATGACGGTGGTCGACGTTGGTTGTGGAGTCGGCGCCCCCATGCGCCGCGTCGTCCGTGAGGCTGGTGTCAGGGTTGTAGGAATCAACATCAATGAGATCCAGTTGGAAGAGGCGAAGAGGTTGAACGCCGAGGCGGGGCTTGATCACATGGTCGATTTCGAGACGTGCAGCTTCATGGACATGAGCACCATTGAGGACGACACCTTCGACCGGGGTTATGCCATAGAGTCAACGTGCCATGCACCGGACAAGGAACGCGCCTTCAAGGAGGTATTCCGCGTGCTGAAACCCGGTGCCCTGTTCTGGGGGCAGGAAATGTGTCTGACGGGCAAGTTCGATCCGAAGGACGACCGGCATCGGGCCATCAAGGAGGATCTCATGCGCGGCATTGCGCTGAAGGACATCGCCACCTTCGGGGAAGTGAATCACGCGCTCGGAGCCGCGGGATTCCAAGTCATGGAAGGGATGGACCGGGCGATCCAGGAAGGACCCTCCACACCTTGGTATCAACCCATGGAGAGTCGCCATGGGACGGTCGGAAACGCCTTGCGCAGGCTTCCGTGGGGCCGTAAAGCGGTCATCACAGGATCGAAGCTGGCTGAAGTACTGCGGCTCTTTCCGAAGGGCTCCGCAGAAGTCATCCGACTCCTGGATCGAACCGCGGAGGCTTATATCGCGGGCGGCAAGGCGGGTATCTTTACGCCGCTGTACTGTTTCTTGGCTCGCAAGCCTCTTTAGGCCCGCCTGGCGCGCCTTCGCGCGGGACCCTCAAGTCAGGGCCTCTCCGGAACCGCCAGCCGTACAACATGATGCGCCCTCATCGGCTACCGCCTAATCGGAAATCGAGTCCCCACTTCCCGTCGCAACCGTTTGTTCAGGATAGAACTGCCGGCAATAGCGGCGGTATTTCCCTATGGGACCATCTGCCCGACACAGCCTGGGAGGAGACCGATACTGCTTCCGTTCCCAGATCACCACGTCCTGCAGGACATCCCGCTTCTGTTGTGACATAAAAATGCGATTCATCAGCCTGTGGCGCAGCTTCATCGGCAGAAATCCCAGACCTGAAATGAATCGCCGGGGCCTGTGGATTTCCCGCAGTTGGCTGACCAGTACAAGATCAATGAGGGTACCGTCAATGGGCGTTGCGAGTACCCACAATCTCGCATTCATATCGATAGTTTTCTCGTGGATTTCGACGAAGGAGTAGCCCAGTCCATAGACATGGGTGATGGCCGAAGCTTCGTACACGAAGTCCTTTACACCCAGGATCTTGCGAACGCGTTTGAAGTCAAAGCAACTCTTCAAATAGGCACCATCTACCGTTACCGAACCGACTGGATTCACATTGTCGTAACCATGCACATAGCGCAGGTGTCCCAAATCTACGGAGTTCTCGGTTGTTTCCTGGGGATGGCCTCGGAACCGGAGTATGTCGAATCCCAGTTTACACCACTCTTGTCCAGTGGTTGGCTCGGCTGGCAGGTCCCACTGCGGCGGCCGACCACCGCTCCCGAACCAGGCGAAGACCATGCCGAGGATCTCTCTGGTCTCATATACCTTCAGTCTCGCGGCTCTCGGTGCCGGGGCGTTCGGAGTCGCAACACATTGACCGGTCGTATCGTACTCAAATCCGTGAAAAGGACAGACGAGGCGACCGTTGCATATCTTCCCACCGACCTCCGGACCCAGGTGCGAGCCCAGGTGAGGGCATACCGCGTCGGCCACGCAGACACGGCCTGCATCGTCACACCAGACGACGATTTCTTCACCCAGCCACGTTTTCGCGATCAGTTTCTCTCGCAAAATGGCCTCGCGGTTTGCGACGAAATACCACCCCTCGGGGAACGGCGGTAGCGCATCAGCACCAGTCCTGACCGGTCTATTAGTATCACTGGTTCGTAAGTCAGTAGATTCTGTCAAAGACATAAAGATCTCATCCTCAGGAGTTTCCCAAGGGCGCCTGAACAGCGCCGATGCCACGAGATGTTCCCATGCAAAGTCACCAAACATCTATAAGCTATTTACGGCAGGTGGACAAGGTGAAAGATTTTATATTCCAAATCCCCCGCGTCGGTGCTCGAGTTTTATTTGCGGGATATCTTTGATATTGATTTTAAAAAAGAAACCCTTATTAAAACCTGCGGGATACCACGAAAACCGCGCTTCCCAACAGTGCAGGTCGCGGTAAAGCGACAGGCTTTGCGCCGAGATTTTGGCATCGGGCAGAACATCAATATTGATCGAATAGTCAATTCTTATAAATTGGCGAGGATTGATGCCAATATCTGCTTTGATCCAGGATGTTTTGCTCGTTGTATTGCCGAACCGCCGCATCGCAATATAATGAGAGAGATTGAATCGCCACGGCTGGCTGGCGCTGCCGAAATCGCTGTACAGATCGCGTTCAAAGCCAAAATCTGCGCCATATCCCCCCCTGTATCCACCGCCATATCCAGCATCATATCCAGTATCATACCCAGGGTCGTATCCATCGGGAAGAGCGGACTGGATAACCATATTGCCTCGTCCACCTTGACCACCGGAAAAACGAAAATTGGAGGTAATGGTCAGGTTCTGCATGCGCGGATGCAAAAGCGACCGCTGGCCTGTGCTGTCATAGAGCGTATGGGTCATCGCAATGCGGACATCCACGCGGCGGTCGGGTTTGAGAGACGCGCTGGTGCGAAGCAGACGCCATTTTTGTCTCGGCGCGTCAAAATCGTATCCCGTTGACAAATTGAGTGTCGCCAGGGTAAAGCGACGCACGTCGTCTTCGCGCTGGGTTTTGAGTTCAAAGGTATTGCCGATATTAAAATTTATGCTGCGTCTGGCATCGTTCCATTTGCGATTGCCTCCAAAACCCATAGTTCCCTGAAAGATGCTTCCCGATTGATTGTAATTGAAATTGATCCGGGGCTGAAAGCGATGCCGAATGCCGCGCAACCGACCGATCTGCGGTTGGAATATGCCGTATAATGTCGTACCAGAAGTCAGTGTCGCGTTGTAAGACGTGCGTCGCGTTGTCGAATCGGTATCGCTATATATAAACTCTTCGCCAAAATTAAAGCTCGGCGTGAGATCGAGCCACCCCAGGGGGCGATGTTGGCTATTGACAGTGACGCGATTTTGGAGAGAAACGCGCTCTGTATTGGGCGCTGGATCGGGGTTGCGCACAAAATTATTGGATAGCGTGCTCGAAAAACCGTAGTAAAAGGCGCGATACCACGGTCCTGTAACTGATGTGGGTTCATTACCTCCAAAAAAGCGGCGTCTATTTTGTCGAAAGCTGAGACGGGGAAAGCCCTGAAAGCTATTGTTTTTTGTCCTCAGATCGCGGTAATACGTCAGGCTACCGTCAATACTGCGCCCAGACTCTGTCCAGCGTTTATCAAAAGAAAAACTGGATCTCAATTGTCGATTGAGATAGCGATAAAGATTGTTGCTATTGCGTCGGTCAAAGTTGGTACTGGTAGAAAACTGTCCGCTCCCCCTGATATTGGTCGTGGCGTTGATGCGTTGCTGGTGTTGCAAATTAAAGCGCCAATTGTGGGCAGTACCTTCACCTGAAGTGTCGTGGTCATATCCGATGTCCATTGAGCCGCTGAACCGATTGCGTCTGGCATAGGCAAATCGCGATTCGAGCAAAAATCCACCGCGCTCGCGCAAAGTGCTCTTAACCGTGGCATCCCAGTATTCACTCGGCGCAAAATAATACCCCACATTGTGGACAAAAATACCATCGCGGCTATTGCTACCCACGCCCGGCGTCAGCAAGCCCGATTGCCGCCCGCGCTTGACTGGAAAAACGAAAAAGGGAACCCAGAAAACGGGGATGGGACCAATGCGAAAAGTAACAGACCGCCCAATCGCTTTGTCGTCTTGCAAAATACGCACATTTTTGCACAAAAAATCGTAGTGTACATGGTCGCGATCACAGGTACTCAAAGAGAGATCCAGAGCATTTAGCGCTTTTTGACCGTCGAGTGCGATATGGGCACCGCGATAGTGTTTGCGCTGATGTGACGCGCGGCCCTCTCGCACGCTGCCGCGTTCTGTATCGAGGTCATAAACCATGGACTCACCCGAAATTTTCTCGCTACCGCGGGTAAATTGGGGTGGTCTCAC
This sequence comes from Gemmatimonadota bacterium, assembly GCA_026706845.1. Taxonomy (NCBI): domain Bacteria; kingdom Pseudomonadati; phylum Gemmatimonadota; species Gemmatimonadota bacterium. The sequence goes on along the minus strand of JAPOXY010000143.1, from coordinate 839 downwards.
GGTTTTTGCCCCGGTGGAATCGGGCAATGCCCGTGCTGTGACGTGCCGGGTGTTTTGATCGTACGTGATATGACCAGCTTTGAGTTGCAGGTCGCGATAGCGCAAGGTGGCATTGCCGGACAATTCCACGCGCCTGGTCTGAACGTGATAAACGACCTCATCGGCATCAAATACTATGGAATCGCCAGCGGCTCTTTGCGGCAAACCGGGTTGGCACCATCCCGGCGTAATCGCAAAGAGCAGAAACAAAATGAGCCACACGGCTTGTATTTTATTACAGGTATTCATAATTTTAAAGTGTGTTGCGAATTTTGTGGAGTACAAACGTAAATTCGGGATTGGGAAAAGTCAACAGAGGTTCCACGACGGAACCACTGGATCAATGCCTGGCTTCATGTCCTCTATAAATAAGAAAATACCTCGATTGTTCCGTTTTTATTGATATATTTCGACGGAACCTGTATCTTTACTTTTCGCGGTAAATATGCGGACGTGGTGGAATTGGCAGACACGCCAGATTTAGGATCTGGTGGGGTAAAACCCGTGGGGGTTCGAATCCCCCCGTCCGCACCAAAGAATAATCAGACGATTCGAGGCCCTACTCCTTGAATCGCTGGCGCGAGAACTCCCTTTGGGGAGCTTTTTTATTTATTGTTTAACAGATCCGATACCAATAAAAACAACGTGAAAGCGAGGAATTTGTGGCAACATTTTTGAATCGCGATCAAGTAAGAGCAATTCGAGCAGAATTTGGTACCCCGGTTTATGTTTACGACCAGCGCACGCTGGAAGCACAGGCCAAGGCGGTGTTAAACTTCCCCAATGCCTTTGGACTTACT
>JAPOXY010000142.1 GCA_026706845.1 Gemmatimonadota bacterium | reverse complement strand
CTGTTTCAAATGCGTTTGACGCGGGTGATGGAGGTGGTTATCTTGTGGTAAATTCGACTGTTTGTGTCCATATCTAAAGGAGTGAAGCATGCCGTTATCGGTGGATATTGAAGAGAAATTTGTCTTTGATTTAGATGGCTATATTGTGATTGAGAATGTGCTTTCAGAGGGGGAAGTGGATGAACTGAATGCGATTGCCGATGAGAAGATGAAGGAGGTCGATGGCAAATATCGCAGTGTGGGACGGCCCTCAACGTGGGGGATACCTTTTCAAAATTTGCTGGATCACCCGAAGATTATGCCTTATCTGCTGGAATTTTTGGGACCAAAGGTGCGAATTGATCACGATTACAGCATTTTTATGCAAAAAGGTGGGCAGCGAGGGCGATTGCACGGGGGCGATAATGGGCGTGAGGGCGATCATTGGTACAAATACCGAGATGGTGTTATTCGAACCGGGTTGACGGTGGTAACCTTTTTTACGACACCTGCACGCAAAGGCGATGGTGGGTTTTGTTGTATTCCCGGCACGCACAAGACCAATTTTTTGAATAGCATTCCACGGGATGTGCGGGAGTATGAACGGGTACCCCATTATGTGGTACAGCCCGAAGTGAACGCGGGGGATGCGTTGATTTTTACTGAGGCGTTGGTTCACGGAACGATGCCGTGGACAGCTGATCACGAGCGGCGCGCATTTTTGTATAAATACAGCCCCGGGCATTCATCGTGGGCAAATACGTATTACAGTGTCGATGATTATGAAAATTTGACGACACAACAGGTTCGCTTAATGGCTCCACCATCAATAGGCCAGCGGCCCGATACTGTGCAGTTGGAAGAAAATGCGTAAATGCAGGCGTGTAGATAGGGCATGATTTGATACATCGGGCTTGACATCCCAAACTATCTTTTGTTAATTAAAATGCATTGTAAAATTTCCTGTAAAATATCAAAATAGGTCGGTCGTTCTGTGGGGTATTATTGCGAAATTGGGCGATTAGCTCAGTTGGTTAGAGTGCCGGTTTCACATACCGGAGGTCACTGGTTCAAATCCAGTATCGCCCACCATTCCAAAACTTCTTGTCAACAGATCAAGAGGTTCAAGTTGTAGCAAAAACGGCCATAGAAAGGTGCACCTGCTCAGGGTAGCACCTTTTCTTTTTTACGTTTCACGAGGAGACCCGCGCATGAGAGAGAGTTTGGTTAATTTGCTGAAACTTCAAGAAATCGACAAAGAAATCAACGCGTTGCACCAATCTCAAATTGATTACCCTGAAGAAATCAATAGTCTCAAAACAGAACTGCAAGATGCACGCGATCAACTCGACGCCCAACAACAGCGCAGTGAAGAACTCGAAAAAAATCGGCGGGCACTCGAAAGAGAACTCAGCGCAATTGAAGAAGACTTGAAAAAACATCAAGACCGTCTCTATGAAGTAAAGACCAATAAAGAGTACGATGCTTTGCAACTCGAAATCGCAACTCTACACGATCGCAAGGACCAACACGAAACCGCTATTTTGGAAAGCATTGAAACGGTTGAAGAAATTGGGGAAAAACTGCGCGAAGACGAAAATTATTACAAGGAAATTGAAGAAGATCGGCAAAAGCGAATTGACGAATTGACAGTTAAACTCAATTCCGTAGAAAAAAATGTAGGTGACTGGGAAAAGAAGCGGTCTGCCATCGAACCCGGTGTGGAAAACAGCCCTTTAAACATGTACAATCGCATCCGCAGAGTTGTCAGAGGTGGTATTGCCATTGTACCGGTTCGCAAAGGGGCCTGCGGTGGCTGTTACCGGCAATTATCCCCTCAACGCCTGGTGGAAGTCAGACGTGCCGATAGTATTATACGCTGCGAAAATTGTGGTCGCCTTCTGGTGTGGAGTGATGACGAGGCTGAGGTTTGACAGAATTGACCCTATTTATTGACGGGGCATCCAGGGGCAATCCCGGGCATGCTGGCATTGGTATTCGCATTGAAGCGAGTGGAGACCTTTTCGCAGAACATTGTGAATATATCGGCTGCGCAACCAACAATGTCGCAGAGTATTGCGCGCTGATCAAGGGCCTCGAAATAGCCGCCGAGTTCAAAGCCAATCGGGTGACAGTATTTTCCGACAGCGAACTCGTGGTTCGCCAGATGAATGGGACTTACAAAGTCAAAAGTGGGGGACTTTTGCCGCTTTATCAGACCGCCCAAACGAAGAGTAGAACTTTTGACGGCTTTCAGATCAAACACGTGCGCCGAGATCAGAATAAAGAAGCCGATCGGTTGGCAAACCGGGGCATTGCAACAAAAGACATTGCCGACACGTCTAAAAAATAAAATGTTACAAGCGGGCCGGATGGTCGCGTCCCTTTTGGGATGAGGAAAGTCCGAGCTCCACAGGGCAAAATGCTGGGTAACACCCAGGCGGGGCAACCCGATGGAAAGTGCCACAGAGAATAGACCGCCAGCGGGCGCGATATTTCGCGCAGCGGGCAAGGGTGAAACGGTGGGGTAAGAGCCCACCGCGCGACTCGGCGACGAGCGCGGCACGGTAAACCCCATTTGGAGCAAGGCCGAATAGGAGCAGAGAGATGGCCCGTCTCGCTATTGCGCTCGGGTAGGCCGCAAGAGGCGTCGGGTAACCGGCGTCCCAGATAAATGACCATCCGTTTGGGAGACCATACGACAGAACTCGGCTTACAGGCTCGCTTGTTTCAAAACGGCGGATTCCCACAAGGGATCCGCCATTTGCTTAATGGAGATATGAATGTCCTTTTTAGGAAAATACAGTGATACAGTACAACGCAATAACAGTTTTGTATGTGTGGGACTCGATCCCGATCCGGCAAAGTTGCCCGATCATATGAAAAGAAAATCCAATCCCACACTCGCTTTTCTGAAAGAAATTATAGCCGCCACGCGGGATATTGCATGCGCCTATAAACCCAATTTTGCATTTTTTGGCGCGCAAGGCATAGCGGGCTGGGAGATACTTCAAGGTGCAATCCAGGCTATTCCCAATGATATGCCAATTCTACTCGATTTCAAAGCTGGTGATATTGGCAATACAGCAGAACAGTATGCATACATGGCATACCGCGAACTCGACGTTGATGCCGTGACTGTCAATCCTCTGATGGGAACAGATGCTATTGACCCCTTTTTGGCTTATCAAAATGGCTGCGCCTTCCTGTTGTGTCTCACATCCAATCCCGGATCGGCTGATATTTTGCGCCTCAATACGGACCAGGGCGTGCTGTATGAGGTGCTCGCGCAGAAAGCCGTGGAATGGTCAGAGACTGGACCCTGTGGCCTCGTGGTGGGCGCGACACATCCCAATGATTTAAAGACCATTCGCGGGATTGCCACTGACCTTCCCATTCTTTTGCCCGGCGTGGGAACGCAAGGTGGTCAGACCAATGCAATTGTCCAGAATGGTCTCGATAAAAAAGGCAGCGGTATTCTCGTCAATTCGTCGCGCAGCATCCTCTACGCTTCCAGTGGTACCGATTTCGCAGATGCAGCTCGACGATCTGCGGAAGACCTGCGTCAGGTGCTCAATAGCGCGAGAGGCGTTAAAAGGTGATTATTCAACTTGAAGATATTTGGAAATCTTTCGGCGCACACGATGTGCTCACGGGTATTCATTGGCAAATTGATCGAGGTGATCGCATCGGGCTTGTCGGTCCCAACGGGTGCGGAAAGACCACGTTGCTTCGGCTCATAACCGAAGAAAGCCTGCCGGACCGCGGGCAACTTCACAGACAGCGCGGTCTCAGTATTGGATTTTTGACACAGGAACCCATATTTGATCCAGACCTTACGGTTATGGATGCGGCACTCGATGCTTTTGCCGATATTCTGGCTCTGCAACACCGCCTCCAGGACCTGGAAAAAATTATGGCTGAGGGTGAAAATTCCGATTCTGTACTCAATGATTACGGGCATATCCGCGACCAGTATGAGCATATGGGAGGATATGCGACAGAAGCCCGTGCCAAAGCCATTCTGTTTGGTCTCGGTTTTTGCGAGACTGACCTGAAATTGCCAACGCCAGTGCTCAGTGGTGGACAGAAGAATCGACTGGCCCTTGCTCAGTTGCTCGCAAGAGAACCCGATCTGTTGCTTCTGGACGAACCCACTAACCACCTCGATCTACAAGCTATAGAATGGCTCGAGTATTTTCTCTCGGAGTATGCCAAAGCCTTTGTCATCATTTCTCACGATCGCACTTTTCTCGAGCGCACTGTGACCAAAATTGTAGATCTGGAACGCGGTGTGGTCGAACAGTATTCGGGTAGCTATTCCTTCTACATCGAGGAAAAAGAACAACGCCGGGCGCAGCAGCAAAAAGCCTATCGAGCGCAACGAGCGCATATCGAGCGAACCGAAGAGTATATCCGCCGAAATATCGCGGGACAAAAGACCAGGCAGGCGCAGAGCCGACGCCGAGCACTCGAAAAACTCGACCGCGTAGAACGCGTTGTGCAACAACGCGATATCGCGCTTAGATTTAACGCTACCACACGGGGAGGAGATCGCGTTTTACAGGTTGAAAATCTCACCAAAGCCTATCCCAACCGCCCTTTATTTTCCGATCTCAATCTCACGTTGTGGCGGGGGGAGCGCCTTGGTGTTATAGGTCCCAATGGTTCGGGTAAATCCGTACTTTTAAAAATTTTTATGGAACAACTCGCACCTGATTCGGGGGGCGTTATCCCGGGTAAGGGTCTCGAGATCGGTTATTACGCGCAAACTCGTCAGGACCTGAACCCCAATTTGAGCATTCTCGAAGAAATCTGGTCTCTCACGCCCAGTGTTCCAGAAGTCGAGATTAGAAATTTTCTCGGTGCTTTTCTCTTTTCTGGGGACGATGTAGAGCGCGAGACGGGGTCGCTCAGTGGAGGAGAACAAAGTCGCGTTGCCCTGGCCAAGCTCATGCGTTCACCCCTCAATCTGCTGGTGCTCGACGAACCCACCAACCATCTGGATATCGCCTCCCGCCATGTGCTCGAAAACGCGCTTGATGCTTTTTCGGGGACTGTGATCGCGGTTTCACACGACCGGTATTTTCTCAACCGTCTGGTCAATCGCCTGGTCGTGCTTGGCGACGGAAAGTGGCAACTGGTAGATGGCAATTACGATGCTTATCAGCGTCAGATGCAGGGTTTAGAAATACCGACCGTACAGAATGCACCCAAAACGCAAACCGACTATGAAAATCGCAAACGCGCAATGCGGCAAGAGCAAAGACGAGAACGCCGCTTAGCCGAAATAGAAGAAGCAATTGCAATACTCGAGGACCAGATTGATCAGATAACTGAAGAAATGGCGCGGGAAGACCTCGCCACTGACTGGCATCGCCTGAGAGAATTGGCAAGAGAAAAGGAAGAGAGTAAAAATAAAATGGACCGCTTATTTGAGGAATGGGAAGTTTTGGAAAGAGAAAAATGAGAGGTGTGCGGTAAAACAAAAAAACTCGGCCTTTAGTGCCGAGTTTTTTGATTACGCCAGTGCAAGGGGGTGCTATAGATCCTCGCGTTTTGCAAACATCGCCATCAATTCTGCCTGTGCGGCGACTTCGCCATCTACTGTGGCTTCGCCAACCCCTTTGCACACATTGCGGCGCTTTTGTCCTACTTCGACTTTTAGCTGGAGTTGATCACCGGGCACAACTTGTCTTCGGAAACGCGCTTTGTCAATGCCCATAAACAATGGGATCAAATCGCTTTCCTGTCCATCACTCATCAATATTGCAGCGGCCTGAGCCAGTGCTTCGATAATGAGCACGCCCGGCATCACGGGATTGCCGGGAAAATGCCCCTGGAAAAACGGCTCATTAGCCGACACATTTTTGTACGCGACCAGCCGCTCGCCGGGCACCAACTCGGTTACGCGATCTATTAGGAGAAAAGGGTAACGATGCGGAAGAATTTTTTCAATATCTCTAATGTCCAGAGTCACGGTAGCCTCCAATATTTACATTAAAAAGTCTCCGATCACCCTGTGGGATAAATCAGAGACTTTCAAGAAAACAACATATATAGATGATCTACTATGGTCCCTCGGTTTTTGCCCTGGCTTCGAGATCTTTGGCAAGTGCTTCGAGGACCTTATCGGTCAAGTCGTGTGCTTCTTTCGCATAGGCCAGAGCTGTTGAATTGAGCACAAAATCAAACCCTTCGTCTTCTGCTACTTGTTTAATAATCGCATTCACTGTTTGAATAATGGGTTCGGACAATTCCGCGGTCTTGCGCGCAAGACTGCCTTGTGGCGAGGTCGTGTCTTGCACAAACCGCTGTAGTTCCTGCTGTTTTTTCACAATGGCCTGCTGCTCTTCTTGTTTGCGTTTGTCACTCAAAAGCAGGGATTGGCGTTCATAGGTATCCTGCATTTTGGCAAGATCGTTTTGCATGGTGCTCATCTTGCGCTGGAGTTCGTCTTCGTAACGGCTATATTCTCTTAAAGCATCTTGATAGGGCTTGTACTGATCCAGAATTTTCTGCGAATCAATATACCCCAGCTTTAGCTCTGCGCCAGCAGTACTGGCTATTCCAGTTAGTGCCAGAGATAGCGCGACGTAAAGTAAGCGGTAGCGTGTCATCAAAAATCCCTCCGTGAATAGTGCTTTTGGCCCTCCCTTGCCATCCATGGGCAAAGGAGGAGTATGACTGCTAATAAAATTGCGGGCCGAATTGGAAATGCGTCATCATTTGTACGGACTGACCATCGACACGCCGACGGTCAAACCCCCATGCAAAATCAAATCCCATAATACCCACCACAGGTGCTACAATCCGAATGCCAAAACCAGCTGATCGACGCATATCCGTCAAGCTGATCCGATCCAGATTTTCCCAGGCATTGCCCGCATCGGCAAAAATGAGGCCATAAAACTGATTGGGCACAATGGGAATGCTGATCTCTGCGTTGAACAACAACTGCGCGACACCCCCAATCGGCTCTCCCCCAATATTACGAGGACCAATTGAGCGGTCGGGATAACCGCGCAACATGGTGCCTTCAAAAATATCAACGCCGCCCGGCAGGTACAATTCCTGGTACGGAACGCGCTCGGTGCCATAACTGGCGACAAAGCCCAATTGCGACCGCACATTTAAGGCCAATCGCCAGAATATGGGGAAGTAAAAACTCGTGACAATATCGTGCTTGTGAAAATCTCTATTTCCGCCCAAAAATCCACCGGCCAGTGCAGGCGAATAAGAGATCACGCTACCCGATGTGGGAAAGATCGGCAAATCGCGGCTGTCGCGGGTCAAGTTTGCACTGATGCTGCTGGTCACATTGTCTTCGTAAAAGGGATTGTTTACATCTGTAGTGTCGGTAAAATTGATAAAAGCTACCTTCTCGAGGCGATATCCTCCAGAAATGCGCGAATAATCGGGCCAGCGCAGCCTGCGTCCGAGGCGAAATGCACCGCCTTCTGTGCGCTGATCAAAGTCAGCCACACCATAAGTTGCCAGTCGTATGGTGCTTCGGAATAGCGATGCGGATATACTCGTGGGGGTGTTGCGGAACCACGGTTCGGTAAACCCAATGCTAAAGGTTTCGCGGCGCGATCCAAACTCCCACTGGAAATCGAGTTGTTGTCCATTGCCTCTAAAATTGGGAATTTGCAACCCAATGGTGCCAATCAGCTTGTCGCGTTCGCTATACCCTGCCCCGATAGACGCCGTGCCCGTTGACTTTTCTTCTATGGTGAACTCGAGGTCGATCTCAGATGTTTCTTCTACAGCAATAGGCTCGGGCAAAACATTGGTAAAAAAGTTGAGTTGCATGACTTCGCGCACGCTGCGCTCCAAAAGGGCGCGGCTAAACGTATCGCCCGGACGCACGCGCAATTCGCGTCGAATCACGCGGTCTTTGGTTTTGGTATTGCCCGTAATCAAAATTTTGCGAATTGTCCACGGATCTTTTTCGACCACATCAAAATGCACATTGACGACGTGACCTGCAATGGGGTTTTGTTGCGGAAAAATCTGCGCGCCTATATGTCCGATGTCCATATAGGCATTTTGCAACTGCTCTCGCGATTTTAAGACGCGCTCCTCGTTGTAAACCGCGCCCGAATCGACCACAATAAAGTGAGAAAAACCCGCATCTGTGATTTTCTCATTGCCCGACCAACTCACTGCGCCAAAGCGATAAAGCGGCCCTTCTTCGATGGTGATATCGAGATACATATTTTTTTTATCAGGGCCATATGACAAACTATCGGATACAATTGCTGCTTCCCGATATCCGTTTTGTCGGTAAAAGGCCAAAACCAATTCTTTATCGTCGGGATAGGTTTCCTCGCTGTATTTGCCTCCTCCAAACCACCAGCCGTCTTGTTTGGTTTCTTTCATCTGCTTGCGCAGTTGTTTTCCGGTTAATGCCGTGTTGCCGTGAAAACGGATTTTTTTCAAATTGACTTTTTCGCCTTCGTGAATTTCAAAGGTCAGTGGCAATCTCCCATCTTCATCAACCGCCTCTTCTTGTACATCCACTGAGGCGAGTAAATAGCCTTTTTTCCGATAGAGCGCTACCAGCTTATTGACCGCTCTCTTTTTTTCTCGCAGCTGTATCAACTGGCCTTTAGTCAATTCCAATTCGCGTTTTAGTGTTTTGTCCTTTATTGAGCGATTGCCCTTAAAAACCACCTCACCCAGACGCGGCACGGTTTTCAAATCAATAATAACGGCTACACCGCCTGGCACTCGATCTATAGAAATTTTGATATCGGAAAACAAACCGCTTTTGTAGAGATTGCGAATTACCCGCGCGGCTTCGCCTTCCGCCAGATTCTGCCCTTTGAATAAACCGCTCTGAGACTCGATAAAAGAAGTCTCGACCCAATCATTGCCTCGAATGCGGATCTCTTGAATCACCGGGCCTTCTTGAGCGCCTGAGCGCCCGCCCAATAGTGCAATGATGACCAAAAAACTGTATGTACAAACTTTTTTCACGTTGCGAAATACCTATCTGAAAATAGATTATTGGGACTTTGTAAGCCTCAAACGCCCAATACAAAAAAATGTTCCGACTGTACGACAAACAGCCCGGACTGCTGCCCGGGCCGTTTGGGTATTGACTGCACCTTCACGATCATGCTTTGTCCTTGTTTACTACTTCTTCTTCGCCGACAGGATCTCCCGATTTGTCCTGATCTTTAACTTTTTCATCGAGATTACCCTCTCCGCTCTCATCCGCCATGTTGAGATTACTGTCTTTTTTACTCATCTGGACTTCGGTCGTTTCTTTCGGTTCTTCTTTCGCGACAGAATCGCCCTCAAAGCTGAGCGTATCGCCTTTTTTGCTCACCCGAACCTTGCAGCCATCGGCAAAGTGGCCCATAATGATCTCTTCGGCCAGGGGATCTTCAATCATCTTTTGAATGGTGCGCCGCAGATGTCGCGCGCCATACGTCGGATCATAGCCCTTTTCGGCGATCAAACTCTTGGCTCCCTGTGTGAGGCGTACTTCGATATCGCGTTCTGCAACGCGCGTGAGAATTTTTTCAAGCTCAATATCGACGATCTGAATAATTTCCTTTCGATCCAGCGGATTGAAAATCACCGTTTCATCCAGGCGATTGATAAACTCGGGATTAAACGTCTTTTTGACTTCTTCGTTGATGCGCTCTTCCATTTTTTCGCGAATCGATTTTTTGTCTGACCGACCAAATCCCAAACCACCTGCCTTTTGCAGATCTCTGGTTCCCAGATTGGATGTCATGATCAAAATGGTATTTTTGAAATTTACCTTGCGCCCAAAACTATCTGTCAAACGCCCTTCATCCAACACCTGCAAGAGGATATTGAAGACATCGGGATGGGCCTTTTCAATTTCATCGAGCAAAACCACCGAATAGGGGCGCCGGCGCACTTTCTCCGTTAGCTGTCCGCCCTCATCGTATCCCACATAACCCGGTGGTGCACCAACGAGCCGAGATACCGCGAATTTTTCCATATATTCCGACATATCTACGGTTACGAGTGCATCTTCATCGTCAAATAGATACTGCGCCAGTGCTTGCGCTAAATACGTTTTGCCAATACCCGTGGGGCCCAGGAACAAAAACGTGCCGATTGGGCGATTGGGATCTTTGAGACCTGCACGCGTGCGCCGAATGGAGCGACATACCGTAGAAACCGCTTCCTCTTGACCGATCACTCGCTTTTGTAACTCGGACGCCATGTTGATCAGTCTTTCGGACTCGGCCTGTGCCAGTCGAAACACGGGAATGCCCGTCATGCTCGAAATCACTTCGGCAATGTGTTCTTCTGTCACTTCGACTACATCATCTGTCACCTGTACTTCCCACGCCTGGCGCATATTTTCGAGTTCGTTTTTGAGTTCTCTCTCGCGGTCGCGCAATCTTGCCGCCTCTTCAAATTGCTGATTTTCGGCAGCCATATCTTTTTTTCGCGTAATCTCACCAATAGCCATCTCGATTTCTTTGATCTCTTCGGGGGGATTGAGGCGAGACAATCGCACCCGCGCTCCCGTTTCATCGATCACATCGATGGCCTTGTCGGGCAAGTGCCGATCGCTTATATAGCGATCGGCCATTTGCGCTGCTGCTTCGATAGCTTCAGGTAAAAACGATACTTTGTGATGTGTCTCATAACTGTCTTTTAATCCCTTGAGAATTTCAATGGTCTCATCCACTGAAGGGGCATCGACCACTATCGTCTGGAACCGCCGCTCGAGCGCACCATCCTTTTCAATATATTTTCGATATTCGTCTAAGGTTGTTGCACCAATGCACTGCAATTCGCCGCGGGAAAGTGAGGGCTTAAACATATTGGATGCATCCAGAGTACCTTCGGCACTGCCGGCACCGACAATGGTGTGCAATTCATCGATAAAAATGATCACATTCTGGCTTCAAACTGCCCTCGGTATTTTGTGCCCGCGACAATGCCGCCCATATCGAGCGTGACTACGCGCTTGTCCAGCAAAATTTGTGGGACACGCCGTTCTACAATGCGCTGTGCCAATCCCTCGATGATCTGCGTTTTACCCACGCCTGGTTCGCCCACAAGCACCGGGTTGTTCTTTTTCCGTCTGGCAAGTACCTGCGACACCCGTTCGATTTCGCGATCGCGACCAATGGTTGGATCCAATTTGCCCTGCCGCGCCAGATCGGTTAAATCGCGTCCGAAATGATCGAGGAAAGGCGTTTTGCTTTTTCTTTTTTCGCGTTTACTACCCGAAGATTTTCCCTGCAAAACGGCAATCACCTCCTCTTTAGCGGTTCTGTGATCTACGCCGAATGTGACCAAAATCTGTGCGGCAACCCCGTCTTTATCTTTCAACAGAGCCAACAGCAGATGGCTGGTTCTTACAACTCGGCTCTTCATTTCTTTGGCTTCATTAGCAGCAATTTCGAGAATCTGTTTTGCTCGGGGTGTAAAAGGCACTTCACCCATCGTCATTGAACTGCCAGAAGAAGCGACAAAATCGTCGATGGATTGCTTGATGCTTTCGAGATTTAAGTTCAGATTTGTCAGCACCTGAACGGCCGTACTTTTGCCCCCGCGTATGATGCCCAGCAGCAAATGCTCGGTGCCGATATAATTGTGTCCCAGACGCGCTGCTTCTTCGCGAGCGAGTTGCATGACCTGCTTCACCTGGTCTGAAAACATACTGTTCTGCATTGAATACTCCTCTCGCCTAACGAGAAATCTGGCGAAGCTTGGTTTTGATTCCATTATAACAGCTTATAAAGAAAAACTCAACCCTGTTTCTTTTAGCCCCACAGCTTTGTTATTTAGGCAACGAGACGACCGTCTTCCATCTCGACCACCCGATCAGCGCGAGCAGCCAAATGCTGGTCGTGTGTTACGATAATGCACGTTTGGTGTCGGGTTCTGGCGAGTTCCCAAATTAATGCGTGAAGCTCTGCACTGCGCGCCACATCGAGATTGCCAGAAGGTTCGTCGGCCAGAACAACAGCGGGTTGCGTCACCAATGCCCGTGCAACAGCAACGCGCTGTGCTTCCCCGCCAGAAAGTTCGGAAGGCAAATGTGCAAGCCGCTGTTCCAGACCGATATCACAGAGTAGTTTTTGCGCGGGTCCTCGCGCTTCATCGTGCGAAACACCGGCAATCATCAGGGGCATCATCACATTTTCAAGCGCAGTAAAATCGCGCAACAAGTGGTGAAACTGAAAAACAAATCCGATCTGGCGATTGCGAAATTTGGCGCGATCAGTATCTGACAGGGCAAATATATCGACGCCATTGATGACAATTGTCCCCGAAGCCGGATGGTCTAACCCGCCCATAATGTGCAACAAAGTACTCTTTCCTACGCCCGAAGCACCAACCACTGCTACAATTTCGCCGAGATCAACCCCGAGATCAACCCCTTTCAGTACCTCAATATGGGTATCCCCCAATACATAGTGCTTGCAAACTCCTGTTGCGCGCAGCAACTCATCCATGGTCTTCAAGGCCCTCTTTAGGGCGCATGTGAGGAAACAAAATTGCGTCTCGAATCGAAGGCGCGTCTGCGAGCAACATCACCATTCGATCAACACCAATGCCCAACCCACCCGTCGGTGGCATCCCGTGTTCCAGGGCCATTAAAAAATCTTCATCGAGAATCTGAGCCTCGTCGTCGCCTTGGTCGCGTAAGGTTTTTTGATGCGCAAACCGCTGCCGCTGATCAATCGGATCATTCAGTTCGGAAAACGCGTTGCCCGCTTCCCAACCATTGATAAAAAATTCAAACCGCTCGGTGAGGTCTTTTTTAGTACGATGGCGTTTGGCCAGGGGAGACACCGCAATGGGATAGTCAGTAATAAAGGTCGGTTGAATCAATTCGGGCTCGACACACGCTTCGAACAACGCATTGATCAGCAAGCCGCGCTCTGCATTCGGTTCGATATCGGAATCAAAGCGCTTGCATGCAGTACGCAGGTCGGCGTCTGAGGAGCGCGCCACATCAATACCGCTGTATTTCTCTATGGCGTCGAGCATGGGAATGCGTGGCCAGGGGGGGGTGAGATCAATTTCTCGACCCTGGTATTCGAGCGTTGTTGCGCCATTTACCTTTGCGGCCACAGAGGCGTAGAGTGCCTCGGCTATTGCCATCATGTCTGAATAGTCGGCGTAGGCCTGATACAATTCGAGCATTGAAAACTCGGGGTTATGAGTTCGATCGATGCCCTCATTGCGAAAATTTTTGCCGATTTCATACACTCGCTCAAGCCCACCCACGATCAAACGCTTGAGATATAATTCATCGGATATCCGCAGGTACAGCGGTATGTCCAGCACGTTGTGATGCGTCACAAAAGGACGGGCCGAAGCCCCTCCATAGAGCGGCTGTAACACCGGTGTTTCTACTTCGAGAAAACCGCGTGCATCTAAAAATTCGCGAATCGCAGATACGACTGCACTGCGCTTGCGAAACACCGCCTGCACATCGGGATTGAGTGCCAGGTCCAGATAACGACGGCGATATCTCAGTTCTTTGTCGCTAAATTGATCGTGTACTACGCGCTCGCCATCGCGTATTTCTTCTTTGGGAACAGGTAGTGGACGAATGGCTTTGGTCAACAGCGCGAGCGTTTGAACCTGAATGGATATTTGACCCGTGCGCGTCTTAAAAACGCGGCCAGATACGCCGATAAAATCGCCGATATCCAGCAACTTCCACAGCGCGAAAGCATCATCGCCAACATTGTCGAGCCGCACGTAAATTTGCAGACGGCCCACGGCATCCCTCAAATCGGCAAAGGCCGCTTTGCCATGGCCGCGCGTGACAATCAATCGACCGGCAACCCGCACCTCGTCGCCCGATGCGCTCAGCGCATCAAAAGACGCGACAATATCCGCGGAATAGTGCGTGGGCTCAAAGCGATACGGATAAGGCTCAATGCCCAAATCTCGAATGGCGTCGAGTTTTTGCAGGCGCTGTTCGATCAATTGTGATTCTGGCGTTTGTCCCACAACCCGAGTCAAGACAGGAGCCTCCCAACCCCTCTAAATATCTATAAAGATTAAATGTTATATAAGGATATTAAAACTATAACCAATATGCATATTCAAGTCAAGCGCGTTGCCCGCCTGAGATTACCGAATAAAACTCAGTTCACGCGGTGCGCGACGATAGTAAATATGCGCGGATAAATGGGTCGAGATCGCCGTCTATAACCCCCGAAACATCCGATGTCTCAAAGCCCGTTCGGGCATCTTTCACCATCTGATAGGGCTGAAAAACGTAATTGCGGATTTGACTGCCCCATTCAATGCGTTTTTTTGTGCTTTCGAGTTCAGCGCGTTTCTTGTCTTCTTCTTCCCGCATGTGTTGATACAATCGCGCCTTGAGAATTTTCATGGCCGTATTGCGGTTCTTGTGTTGGGATCGCTCGTTCTGGCATTGCACCACAATCCCCGTGGGTTCGTGGGTAATACGCACTGCAGAATCGGTTTTGTTCACGTGTTGTCCACCGGCACCCCCAGCGCGATAGGTATCTACTTTCAAATCATTGGGATTGATCTCCACCTCGATATCGCCTTCGGCGTCGGGATAGACAAAAACGGATGCAAATGATGTGTGGCGACGATTGTTGGAATCATAAGGAGAAATCCGCACCAGTCTGTGTACACCAGATTCAGACTTGAGATAGCCAAAGGCATAATCGCCCTTCACTTCAATTGTCGCGCTCTTAATCCCGGCCGTTTCGCCGGGAAGTGTGTCCAGGACATTGGTCTGAAACCCGCGCCGGTCGGCCCACCGCATGTACATACGCATCAACATTTGCGCCCAGTCTGCTGCTTCGGTGCCCCCAGCACCCGGATGAATGGTCAATATCGCGTCGTTGCGATCTTCTCGATCGCCCAACATATGCTGCAATTCAAGTGCGTCTAAAGCTGCGCCAATCCCGGGTACTTCAGCGGCGACTTCCGACAGAGATTCGGCATCGCCTTCTTCGCACGCCAATTGAAAAAGCAGATCCAAATCGCCCACTTGCTCATTTAAATTTTCCCAACTTTCAACCCAGTATTTTTCCGCATTACAGGCGTCGATAATCCGCTGTGCATTTTCGCGATCATTCCAGAAATTCGGTGCTTCCATGAGTTTTTCAAATTCGGCAATTTTTGCCCGTCTTTGATCGAGGTCAAAGATACCTCCCGAGTTTATCTACGCGCGCGCTATAATCGGATAGCGCGTCTTGCATTTCACGCACCTGAATTTCCACGGCCATTATTTGTTCCTTTCGGTTATGATCAACGCAAATCGATCAATTCCACTCCGCTGGGTACGTGAAATGTAAATTGATCGGGCCTGGCTTTTTTATTCACCTTCAAATCCGACAACAAAAATGTTGTCACATCTTCGTGGATATTGCGATATTCCACTTGCCGCACCAGGTAGAGTCGTTTGTCTATCCATAGGCGAATTTTATGGATATACGTATCTTCTTTTTTTGCCAATAGATCGACCGCGTAACACGTTTTGCGATGGATCTTTTCTTCTCCCACATAAACGGGCACATAATTTTCGTCGTACCCACCCCAAAAAATCAGATCAAATAACAATTTTTCATAGTTTCGATCATTTTCCATCGCTGTGTAATCGCTCACCAACACCTGGGCATTGGCAGGCGCATAGTGCCACACGGTTTTGCCATCGCTCACCACTACCTGTACATCTGAATCCATCCGAAACTGATCGGGGCGCTGAACCAGCAATTTGCCTTTAATTTCTTGATGCTGATCCATCACGCGCCAATAGTGTCGCTTGACAAAGTGAGCGGAAAGCGTCTCGAGATCCGCAAATTTTTTTTGCAATTTCGCAACTACCTCTGAGCCGCGCGTATCGGCCTGCACAGTTCTCGTGCAAAATAGAATGCCTAGAATAGCGAGAAGGGCTTGCAGGCTACGCCTGTGGTGCATTCTACGCATCATACATCCAACTCCTCGAGTTCTTCTAAATAGTCTTCGTCAACGAGGACTTCGCGCCCCTTACTCGATCCATTGGACGGGCCAACAATACCGGCGGCTTCGAGTTCGTCAACAAGACGGGCGGCCCGCGAGTATCCGACCTTCATCCGGCGCTGCAGGAGCGATGCCGAGCCCTGCTGGTGGATAACCACCAATCGCAATGCCTCATCAAACCGGGCATCGCGCTCGTTATCGACAACAGAAAGATCGCTATTTTCGCCTTCAAATTCAACTCTGTCGAGTTCGACGTCCTGATCGCTCACCCAGGCCACTAATTGTTCGGTTTCTTCGGTATCGATCCACGCTCCGTGAAGGCGAATGGGTTCGGGGTGCCCTGGGGGCAAAAATAACATATCACCTCGCCCCAGAAGTTTTTCACCGCCATTGGCGTCAATAATCGTGCGCGAATCGACCTTAGATGCCACGCGGAATGCAATACGCGTTGGGAAATTGGCTTTGATCGTCCCCGTAATCACATTCACTGAGGGGCGTTGGGTTGCAATAATGAGATGGATGCCCACAGCGCGGGCCATTTGTGCCAATCGCGCCAGTGAGTTTTCAATATCGCTCGGTGCAGTCATCATCAAATCGGCCAATTCATCGATCACCACAATTATATAGGGCAAGGCATCGGGAATCTCATCGCGGTCTTCCTCAGTGGGTGCTTCCTGTCGCAGCCGCGCCATTTTGGCGTTAAAATCAGTAATATTGCGCGCTGTAAACTGCGCCATTGTGCGATATCGGTTCTCCATTTCTGATACTGCCCATTTGAGCGCACCCGACGCCACTTTGGGATCGACGACAACAGGAGCCAGGAGATGTGGAATATCGTTGTAAATTGACAATTCCAGCATTTTGGGATCTACCATAATAAAACGCACTTCTTCAGGTGTGCAGCGGAACAAAATACTGGAAATTAACGCGTTTATACACCCCGATTTACCAGCCCCGGTTGCGCCGGCAATTAACAAATGCGGCATTTTTGCCAGATCGGCACAATAGGGGTCACCCGAAGCTGTTTTGCCGAACCCGAGCATCAATTTTGAATCGGACTGCTCAAATGCGCGCGATTCCAAAATTTCTTTTAAGAAGACCGTAGAAGGTTCTGGGTTGGGCACTTCAATGCCGACCGCAGCCTTTCCGGGAATGGGAGCCTGAATGCGAATGCTTTGCGCTTTCATCACGAGGGCGAGATCGTCTGCAAGTCCGACGATTTTGCTGACTTTCACGCCTGGGGGAGGTACAACCTCGTATGTTGTAATAACAGGTCCGGGATTGACCTGCACCACTTTGCCCTGAACGCCGAAATTGCTCAGGCTTTGCTCCAATACCTGTGCCCCTTTAAACAGGGTTTCGCGGTCTATAATTCCATCACCTGGAGGGGGGTCTTCCAACAACTTCAGATTGGGCAGTAAATATGTCGAGGATTTCTTGCGCTTGATTTTCTTTTTCTTTTTCGGTTTTGAAGGAACGGGTTCTGGTTCTGGCTCAGGTGTTTCATCTACTATTTCAAATTCCACTTCAGGCAATTCGACTTTTTCTCGCTCACCCCGTGCCATATCTGGAATGGGGTCAGCAACTGTCTCTTTTGTGTGCTTCTCTAATAGTTCATCGATATCTGCGGCGATCTCGGGCTTGGATTCCCCGGGTAATTCATCCTTTTTCCAGTCATCTAAAATGGGGTCGTCAACAATCTCTTCTTCAGTTATATTTTTTTTTTGCTCAATGTCCTCAATTTGCTCAATGTCTTCGTCCCGTGCCACTTCAATTGGTGTCCCGTTATTGTCAGACTCCTCCGCACGTTTTTTCCAGAATGTCCACTCGGGTATTCGGTTAAACGGGATATCGGTGGCAACCATCAACAACACAACAAATAGCGTCGCCAAAGAAATATAAGAACCAACGATACCCAAATAGGGCACCAGGAGGGAAGACGATAGCATAAATCCCAGCCCGCCTCCCAATTTCCAGGCCATTGTGGGGCGCTCCCAAAAGAGCACGCCTGTCGCGCCACAATAAATCACCATTAGCGAAAACAGAATGATACTGTGCATCACAAATGATCTAACGCTCGACATCCTGAGGCGGTTCCACCCCCACACCAATACCAAAACGATCAGTGCGTAAGCGCCATAGCCCACGCTAAATAGCAAGTGATAGGATACGTGTGCGCCGAGCCACCCGACCAGATTTTGCGCCAATTCGTTGGGGCGTGTCGAATTGGGCGGGTCTTCAGGCGAGTGCGATAGCAGGCTCAAAGCTATCAATAGCGCGAGAGCAATCAAGCATATGCCCAAAATTTGAAAAGGTAATCTCAGCTGATCTTCTGGGGTCTCAGGTAATGCCTTCGATGACTGTTCCATATTTGTTCCTCACAGCATCAAAGGGGAGAATAGATCCGATGTGGGGACATCGGTGGTAAATAAAAATAAGAAGTGAAAAGAAAAAAGTCCACCTTCACACTTCATTGGCTTATCCCTTTTGCCAGCACCACAGGCTTTCGGGCGCGAAATAATTCGCCTTCTGGTGTACCGGCTTCCAGGTAGATAACATAAATACCGGGCTTCAAAATTTGCCCATTATCGTTGCGCCCATCCCAATTTACAATGCGCTGACTGCCACTTTCAATACTTTCGAGTAAGGATGCCACGCGCCTGCCCGTGCGATCAAACACCCACAAATTTGCGTGGAGCCTGGGGGAGGGCATCCGATATGTAATGGCGACTTGATCGATAAAGGGATTGGGCTCAACCACAACTGATACCTTTGCTACGTCATTGTTAAATCGAACGCTATTTGCAGTTCCGGGAGTCGCACCCCGCGGATCCTGACTGTCGAGCCAGTTGTTTTGATCTCCCACTACAGTGAGATCAATGCGTTCCAGACTGATGGCAGTCGCTTGTGCTGGATAAAAGATGCTATCGACGCGTGTTGCCGTCGCATCGCGCAAAATGAGACCATCGCCTCCATTGTTCAGTCGGGGCCAGCGGGTAAGCGACAAAATGGGAACATCGAGGTCGGGATATTGCAGATCAATAGCTTCTGCGTCTTGTGCGACGATCACATATCCTCCACCATCAATGACCGCACCTGCTTCAAATTGTCCCGTTGTACGCAAATCGGATAACGTCCACCCCGATAAATGAACTGCGTCTGGCGAGCGGTTGTACAGTTCAACCCACTCTGACTCATCGGAGGGCCGTGCCATGACCTCATTGATCACCACCTGTGCAGAGACCTTCACAGTCAGCAAGATCGTGCAACAAAACAGCGCATTGATTACTGAATATATTTTATTTTTTAACTTTTGTATTCTATCCATTTATAACATCCCCAATCTTCGTCGAATAGTCCATTCAAAGACCAGCAATCCCACCAGCAAGAAAAGCGGCCATTCCTGCCCCCATAATCTGGCCCGGTGGTGGGTGACAACAGGTTCGGGAGCCAGCACAAGCGAATCGAGTGCGGCTTTCAGGTCACGTGGTTTTACATATTGTCCACCACTGCGCGTGGCAATATCGCCGAGCAGTTCGGCGCGCATGCGCACGGTTTCGTATTCCAGGCTGTATCTTCCCACAGTAAAACGATCCGTGCCCGTGCCCAGGTCACCATCATTGGCTCGTGCCTGTATCTGAAGCTCGTAATCGCCTTGTGGGAAACGCCCCAAATTGCCAGCATACCGTCCACCGCCCAAATCTCGCAAAACAACTTCTCGCACACCTAAACTGTCGCCGACTCGCGCCAGAACTCGCGCGCCTGAACGCGGCTGCAACAGGTGATCAAAAACACTTGCATGCACCGCGACAGGCTCACCGCTTCGATACTCGGGTTTTTCGGTCGTGATTTTTATGCGAGACATCTCGTCGCGCGTGACCAGCCAACGCACCATATTTTTCCAAAATGCGCGTGCCACGGCATCGGTCTTGCCGTCGCCCCACATCATCAGCCCATGACGCCAAAATGTTTGGTAGGCTACAATCGCGGTTTTTCCCGCGTCCACGCGGCGAATGGCCAGCACTGGCATCGGTATGCCATCAACGCGTTCTGTGGGATGATGTGCCAACACAGTTGCGTTGGAAACAGCAGTTCCCACGCGATTATAAGACAGAAGTGGCGGCAATGCCTCCCAAGCGTCGCGATCGCTTAATGGATCATCTGATACGCGCAAAATGGGATGGCGAGAATCGGGAAACGAAAGGGCAAAAGTGCGTTTTTGAAATGTGTCTGGCGACCGCAAAAACTGCACGGGCAAAATATTGGCCAATGCCGAGCGCGCGTACCCATCATCAAAGGTGGCATCACCTCCCAGGGCCAACAGCCCCCCGCCTTTTTTCACAAAGGCGACAATTGCCTGCTCTGGTACACCTGCAAGTACTTGGTAGGGGGAATTGATTAACGCGACAATATCGCGCTCGTCCAATGTGCGCAGTGCGCGACGCACATCTCTTTGCCACCCGGCCATCAATGTGCGTACCAACACCTCAACTTCCAGATTGGCATCTTCTTGTAGCACGCGCCGCAAATAGCCCAAATCGGCGCTTGGGCTGCCCGCAAGTATTAAAATTCGCACGCGGCTTTCGAGCACATCTGTCGAGACCACCACGCGGTTGTTGTCCACTGTGCGCTCGCCTGCTTGCGCCGCAATTTGTACTGAGAATGCATGTCGCCCGGATCGCTCGGGTCTGATCTCAAATTCAAGGGTCTGCTCACCATCGGCCAGCGCAATGGTTTGGGCACTCACTTCCCGACTATCCAGGAGTACGCGTACCTGTTCACGCACCTGTTCAAATCCAAAAGAAAGTACGCGCACTTGTATCACCAGCGATCTGCCCACATAGCCGAGGGGATCGATAACCGCCGATACTATGGACACATCTTTAGGTGCGACCGGGTCACCTGTTCCCACAGCGATCACTGGCGCGCCCAGATCGGCTGCTGCCCGCTCGGGACGCCCACCCAAATTTTGTCCGCCATCTGAAATGAGGACCACAGCGGCAAGTCCTTCACCCATTGTTTGCTCGCGCAAGGCATCTAATGCACCTGCCAGATCGCTCGCTCGCCCCGCCCATGTAAGTTCTTTTTCCTCGCGCATGGATGTCAAAACATCGGAAAACCTAAACTGCGTCACTCGCGCGCGGTCGCGCAAATTTTTGAGTGAAGGATCGGCCAGTACGGCTTTTACAACTTCCGAACGCGCAGTATCGCCATCTGCTATTTTCATGCTTTCGCTATCGTCAATGAGCAGGGCGACTAAGGGCAAACGCTGCGTATGCAATGTCAGCGCGAGAATCGGCTCCATCAAAAGGCTAATTAACAAAACAAGTGCCGCGACACGCACGCCCAACAACAATCGATGTATGCCCTGAAGGCGCGAGCGATACATTAGAAAAGCGAGATAAATTCCGGCGCAGCCGACGATTAATAGCAGCCATCCATCTGAGGCGGAAAATCCAATATCGCGCAGCATTGTTATACCTGCCGCTCGCGCAGTCCAGGCAGCGGCAATCGAGGGGCCGCATTCAAATTGCCTCCGGCAACTTCACCTCGCGCCAATCGAAAAGCACCCGCGCTGGCAATCATCGCCGCATTGTCCGTACACAAGAGCGTGGGCGGATAAAACACGCCCATCCCGAGTTTGGAGGCCCCGTCGTCGAGTTGTGCACGTAGCGCGCGATTGGCGGCTACACCGCCCGAAAGCAATATCCGCTCTGCACCTGCTTCCCGCGCCGCTTTGAGTGTCTTTTCCACGAGCACATCAACCACAGCCGCCTGAAAACTCGCCGCAATATTCGCTCGAATAGCTTCAATATCCTCTACAGCGAGGTCGCGAATTCGATAGAGTACAGAGGTCTTTAGTCCACTAAAACTAAAATCAAATCCCGGATCATTGATCAATGCACGCGGAAAATCAAAGGCATCGGGGTTTCCCTCTTCTGCGAGCATAGAAATGCGCGGTCCGCCCATAGTGACTTCGCCTTCGCGCAATAACCCCAGTATTTTAGCCACTTTATCAAATGCTTCACCTGCAGCATCCTCGCGCGTTCGTCCCCAGCGCTCATAATTGCCCCACGCACAGACATGAATTAATTCCGTGTGCCCCCCGGAAGCCACCAGTGCCATAAAAGGTGGTACCAGGTCGGGGTGCGCCATACTGCCTGCAAATAAATGGCCTTCAATGTGATGCACACCCACAAGAGGTAGCCCCGAACCCAATGCAAGCCCTTTGCTCACGGAAATGCCCACCAGCAGGGAGCCGACCAGGCCGGGTCCTTGTGTCACAGCTATACCACAGAGGTCGTCCAGTTTCAAGTCGGCTTCTAAAAGTGCTTGATCGACGACGGGCAGGAGTGTTCGTATGTGGTTGCGAGATGCCAGTTCGGGTACCACGCCGCCGTAGAGACTGTGTTCTGTTTGGGAAAAAATTGCGTTGGAATAGATATGCCCATCAGCTACCACGGCAGCGGCAGTTTCGTCGCAGGATGTTTCAATACCTAAAATGGGCCGATCAGAAATACTCATAAGTATGTATCAGCTGTTGGGAAATTAAGGGGAGTGTATCGGCATACGAAGGGAAAAAAGAAAGAAACCGGTGCCGCCCATGTTGGGAGAAGGTGAAACGGCAAACCGGTAAGGAAAAAAACAGCCATTTCGGCGAGGTATTCCCCACCGAAATGGCAACT
>JAPOXY010000141.1:53100-57650 GCA_026706845.1 Gemmatimonadota bacterium | reverse complement strand
CTGATGTACGACGCCCTGCAAATGAACTTCAACACATTCAAAATTCGCCGCGACAAAAATTGCCCTGTATGCGGCGACAACCCAACCATCACCGAACTCATGGACTATCAGGCATTCTGCGCCATGGATCACAGCGACGCGGCGGATTAGGTGTCGCATCGCAAAAACACAAAGGGGTGAAACCGATTGGTTTCACCCCTTTTATTTTTTTCCTCTTTAAACATTCACCTCTGATAATGCCCCCTATCTCTATCCTCCACAATACGATCATCCACAGGCACCTCGAGACGGTCTGCCCATTCGCCAATTTGCTCGTTAATCGTACCGGGTATCTCAATACCGTATTTGAGGCGATGCTTGCGGTTGCGATACTCAAAATCTCCTGGAACCAGAACCTCGTCTATCCCATCGGCGGGTTCGGTCGTCTTCATATCGTCTAAAAACGCGCGAATATCCTGTTGATAACTGTCCAAATCTGTAAATGTACCGATATCAATAACCTGCATAAACGCGCCTCCAGAACGCCGGCCTTCCCTTTGGGCCCCCGAAAGCAGCCCCATCAAACAGACCATCAGCGAAAGCGCATAGCCCTTGTGCTCTCCAAAAGTACGCAAAAATCCGCCATCGTAAAAATCGAGAGGATTGGTTGACGGATTATTATTCTTATCCACAATAAAAGTATCGGGAATCGACGCATTCTTGCTTCGCGCAACCTGGAGTTTGCCCTCGGCGACCATGGCAGTGGCAAAATCGATCACAAAAGGTGCCTCATCACCCGTGGGAACACCCACCGCAATGGGATTGGTACCCAGACTACCCTTCTTTCCCCCAAAAGGCAGAACTTTCATCGTATTGGGCGAACCCCCACCAACCATGCAAATACCAATAAAACCCCCGCGCGCGGCAATCTCGACATATTCTCCCAGACGGCCAATATGTGCAACCCGCGTGAATGAAACCGAACAAATTTCAGAAGTTCGCGCTTTTTCCATCGCCTGATGGACCGCGCGATAAGCCGTAAGATGCCCCACCCCCCCGTTGCCATCCAGAACCAGTGTAGTAGTCGATTCCCGCACCGTCGTGGGTTCAGCCGCCGGATTCATCCCCCCCTCAGAGATATGAGTGAGATACATAGGGATACGGAGAACGCCGTGAGAATCGTGACCGGCGAGATTGGCATTCACCAGAATCTTCGCCACAATACATGCGATATCAGGTGTCGCACCAGATGCTTCGAACAAACATCTCGTAAGCGCGTGAAGATGCGCGGGTTGATACGTGTGCATTTGCATAAGAAATCTCCTAAAGCCCTGCGGCGAAAAATTCTTCGAACACCTCATCGGAAACCGTTGCACACGCCGCGCGCACATTGGCTTCGAGTTGTTCCTTATTCAGACTGCCGATCGGATTGCCGTGGATGCGGGTCTCGCGAATACAGAATTGCAAAGTGAGTTCGAGCAAATTGTACCCGCGTTCCTCGCACCACAGGCGCATATTCTCGGCGCGGTCGTGATCTCCTCGCCAGCGGTCGCGGGGCAAAAAATTTTCCACAGGCGCGCCCGTGAGATAACCGCGCATAATCGACCAGCCATTCATCACGCCCAGATCGCGCGCCGCCGCAGCGGGCAAAATACTTTCGCTAATGGTCTGCCGCAAAAGATTGTGATCGCTAAAACACAGAAAACAATCCGTGCGCCCCGATTCGATCTGAGCCAGATGAAAATCGTGGGGCCGCATCCCGTATCCAATAAAATTGACCCACCCCCGTTCTCGCGCCTTTTCCAATCCCTCGAGCGTACCGCCCGCAGCCAGCGTAGCCTCAATACTCCACGGATCGTGAATAAAAAGCACATCGAAATAATCAATCCCCAAAATCTCGAGCTGGTCTTCTATATCGGCAAGCGCGCGCCCGGTTGAATAATCGGGATCTCCATCTCCATATACCCCCCACTTCGCGGCACTGTGACAGCAAACGCGCCCACTAATAATGATCTCATCGCGCTCGACAACGCCCTGTTTAATCGCAAGACCGAGTTTTCGAAGCGAATCGCCATAACACCGCGCACAATCGAAGTGATTGACCCCAATATCGACAGCAAACCGAATGAGGTCTGCAGCCTCGTCATCAGTAACAGGACCAAAATTGTTGCCAAACCCCTGCGTACCAAAGGGAATAACGGGAATAGAAAGTTCTGTTTTGCCCCAGCGACGACGGGGCACTTGAAGAGTGGCTTTTTCAATCATTTCAAAGGATCTCCATTATCCAGTGCATATTCCTTCAGCGTATCCAAATCGACAAACTCAAGCGTGGAAATATGCGTCCCCGAAAGATAAACGGGAGGAGCAAAACCCGCGTTAAGAGCTTCAACCCAGCGCTGAACACACAAACACCAGCGGTCGCCCGGCACGAGGCCGGGAAAGCGCAATTCGGGCACAGACGTACTCAGGTCATTGCCCGCAGACTGGGAAAACGCCAAAAATTCTTCCGTCATCTCCGCACAGAGAATATGCAATCCCAGATCGCCCGGACCCGTGCGACAACATCCATCTCGAAAAAAACCCGTCATAGGATCGGTACAACAATCCTCGAGATCCTCGCCCAAAACATTTTTCCCGCGGTTCATTTTCACTCCAGAGATTAATTTGTATAAGGCACAGTACCGCTCTCATTCACCGTATATCCCCATTGCCGAACATAGTCCGCCCCAGGTAGAAATTCATCGCCACCCTCATTGAGACGACGCTGAAGCCAGGCATCCAACTCGTTGCGCAAATCCGCGCATTCGGGATCGTCAACGAGATTATTCAACTGAAAGGGATCGGCATCGTTATCATAGAGCAACCACGGCCCATCAAGCGAGCGAACATACGTGTATTGTCCCGTCCGCAAGCCGCGATATTCGCGCGCGCCCCTATCGCGCGTCCACTGCCCAAAAGGCTGCGGACATTGTAAAAGCGCAGCACCATCAGAGGGATTCTCACCTCCCATAAGATAATCCGAAAAATCCAGCCCCTCAACCGTATCGGGAACATCGATCCCACAAAGCCCCAAAAGCGTGGGCATAATATCGGGAATATCAATAGGATCATGGACCTCCCGCCCCTCCGTCCCAAATTGCGCCGGCCATCGCAACAAAAACGGAATGCGAATAGACTCCTCCCAGGGCTGTTGCTTTTTCGCACTCCCCTGTGAACCGAGCATATCGCCGTGATCCGAAAAAAAGAGCAAAAGCGTATCGTCGGCTATCCCCTTATCGTCCAGCGTCTGGAGCAAATCGCCCATACAATCGTCCAGCGCAGTGCAGTGGGCGTAATAGCCCGCAATCCATTCTCGGGCATTTGCTTCCGATTCTGGCGGCACATTCTCGCGTAAAGGCACATCCTCGGGGCGATACATCGCGCGGTATTTTTCCGGTGCAGTCTCGTAAGGTGCGTGCGGTGGTCCCCATGAAAGCGCGAGAAAAAAGGGATTATCCGAATCGCGATTTTCAATATATTCTTGCACATCGCGCGTCTGTGCAATCGCGTCGTATCCCTCCCAGGTGAGCTTCTCGTCGGAATCATTGGCATAATAAAAAGAATTATTGTAATTGTGCGTACACTCCAGCACCTTCCAATAATCAAACCCCTGCCGATTCTCGGGCGGAATATAATTGGATCGCCCATTTGCATTCACATGCCATTTGCCCACATAAGCGGTATCGTATCCCGCATTCTTAAAAGCCTGTGCCAGACTAACAGCCCTATCGCTCAAATGGACATCATTGACAAAAACGCCATGCGTCAGCGGATATTGCCCCGTCAGCAGAGACGCGCGCGCCGGGCAACAAACCGAACACCCCGAAACCGCGTGTGTCGCATTGATACTTTGAGACGCGAGACGGTCGATATTCGGCGTCTGCACACAGGTATTGCCGGCATAACCAAACGCCTGTGCGCGCCACTGGTCACCAAAAATGAGAATGACATTACTGGCCATGAAACTCCTTTACATTAAAGTGTAATCCCACAAAAAACCGCGACAATATTATGAACCAAAAAGCCCCTTGTCAATGTATCTGACAAGAGGCGGAGATGATGCTTTATTCACCACAACCTCAAAACTGCACAAATCCAACACTCACAAAAAATCCCGGCGCATCCAATCGCTTTGTGAAATCCAACCGAAACCAATCAAATAGCCCGTTAATCGACACACCCAGTTCGTGGTGAAATCCATCTGAATATTGCGGCGCGTAATCCAACCCTGCCAATGTGCGATCTCCAAACCATGTGCGCCCGTGTCCGCCGTGAACAATCAAACCAATATTGCGCTCTGCAGCCCACCGCCAGCCGATCAACTCAAACGGAACCGTGCGAAAATTGTGTTCCCAGAACACCCCCAGTATTTTCTCCCCCTCATAAGGGAGGTTCACCAGTGTGCGAAATGCCCCAAATGTTGATAACCCGTCCAGCAGCCCGGCATCCAAAATCTCAAAACGCTGCCTGGGCAACGTCCCTGCAAACGCACTGCCCAATGTGCTCGATGTGCGCGTTGTTGGCAGTGCGTT
>JAPOXY010000141.1:0-53090 GCA_026706845.1 Gemmatimonadota bacterium | reverse complement strand
TCGAAATCCCCCGAATATCGAAACCCTGCTCAATAGCACCCCTAAATCCAACACCTCAAAACGCTGCCTGGGCAGTGTCCCCGTAAACGCGCTACCGACAACGCGCACATCGAGCACATTGGGCAACAAACGCCGCTTAAACAGCGTCTCGATACGCCAATCCAACAGCATCCGAACCTGTGTAAAATCAAAATCACTACCGAATTCCGGCCGACTGTGTTCAACCTCCAGCGTAATTTTTCTTTGTCCAAAAATAAGTGCAAGCCCCGAATTTCTACCCTCGATATCCGCGTGCAAAAATACAGAACGCAAATTGCCCGGATCAATGCCTGGATTTGGCCGTTGCACATCAATATCCCCACTCAAATGCCAATCCGTCGTCTTCTCCACCGAACTGTGTTGCGCAACATGAATCCCACCGCTCAACCGCACACCCGCCCTTCGCGGACGACCAAACCGATAGCCCGCCGTTCCTCTTACACCCTCGCGCCAGAAAAAATCAAAATAATCCTCTAAACCATCAATTTGCTGAAAACTGGCCTTAAACCGGCTATATAATCTCGACCGATAGCGCGTATCTGTCCCGCGAAATCCCTCAAGCGAAACAAATCCCTTTTTGTCCGCTCCCCAGCGCACCGTTGCCTTGCCATTCAAAGACCACCGTTTCAAGCCGAAATTATACGCACCTCCACCTGCAAAAGCCGCTCGGCTTCGACTCGACCTCGAAGAAATTTTTGAACCCAGATGCCCGCCATCCACGCGATTGAACCACACCTCGGATTTGAATCGAAACGGCAATTTGCGTCCCTTCTTACCATCCTCCTCATTCTTCTTTTCCTCATCCTCCTTCACAAAACGCGCCAAAAACCCCTTTGGCTCATACGCTTTATCCAGCGTCATCGTGCTGTCAATGCGCGCATAAGCCTCTTGCTCAATATCATCCAACGGCACGGCGAGTCCTGTTTGAACGAGTAAACTATCCTGCTCGACACGCATAGAATCAACCACTACGATGCGATCCTGATCATAAAGCGAATCGGGCAACGCGACATTCACCTCATACCCCGTCAAACGAGAAATGCGCTGTCTCTCAAAAGGCGGAAATTTTAAACCAACCATTCCAACTTTAATATTTATATCCGACTGATAGCCCACCGGCAAATAGTAATCACCACCGAAATTGCTAAACTGTTGGCGCATAGTAATATTCAATTCGCGAATAGGCGGTGGAAACAAAAACGCCCGATTTGGCGTCAGTTCCACCTCCACGAGCGCGTACACACTATCAAGCACAGCCACGCGACCATTAAAAGCCGTCTTGAGGCTGTGTTTGGGTTTCACATCAATATCGTAAATAATGCGATCATCCATTTTGCGACGGCCTACGAGCACAAAATCATAGTGCTCCAATGCATCGGGATGCGTAACGCCAATCAAATTATGACCGAAGATTTTCGTCTCATCATCGTACAAATTCACACCCGCAGCCGCGGGCAGTGCAATCCCCAAATCCAAATTCTCTGTCTCGCGTTTGTCCTTAACGACCTCTCGCCACCCTTTTTTTTGATCCCAAAAACCATCGGATAAGCTCTCGACAATCGCGACAATCTCAGTATCCTTGTATAAAACAAACCGCGAATAAGCCTCAACGCGAAACGTCTCCAGACTATCCCACCACGTTTGCTTCTGCGCGATAACCTTACGCATAATATTGGGACCCATATCCTCAGCTCTCACCACGAGCGTCTCCAACTCAATCGGCACTGGCTCCAGAGCAAAATCGCGCACATCGGCTGCGTCCTCCGTCACCTGGTGCTGCTGCGATCGATAGCCTATATAACGCACCTCCACCACCGCGGGAAGAGAGCGCAAAGACAGCACATACTTGCCCTCGGTATTCGAAATCGTGCCATCATAAGCCCCCAGAACATGCACCGTCGCAGCGGGAAGCGGCTCTCCTGTTGACGCATCGGTCACAGTGCCCTGAATCACCTTTGCCTGCACCTGAGCAGCCAGCAAAAGAACGGCAAATAGCCATATCCAGCGCGTTGTCAAGACGCATTTCTGTACCTGTCTAATAGCATCCCTCATCTTTGGCATATCTTGGCCCGAAAGTAGCCTATCCATCATGAAAAGGCTTGTGTTTTTACTACTTTTACCAAATTTTGGAAGGTTAGTCAATTCATATATAGCCAAAACGGCCGCCCGTCGTCTATCCACGGGCAAAACGCCCCATATTGTGTCGCTGAATTCCTACGTCTCTCTCTCTGAGGCACATAAGTCGCCAGAAACACCAGTCGCCCAACCTCCAGCCTTCATGTTGACTGGTCATGGCAAATAGGCTATTTTTAGATATGGGTTAAAAAATTGATTGTAACCGGGACGAGCAAAACCGGAGAGACAAAATGGACAAAGTTTTTATCTATTGGGACGATTCCAACATTTTCATCAGTGCTCAACAAGTTGCCATTGACCGGGAAGGCGAATCTGTGCGTTCTCGCGTGCGTATTCACTTTCGGAATCTGCTGGAACTGGCGTGTGCCGGACGAAAAATTGAGCACGCTGTCGCCGTTGGCTCTATCCCACCAGAACTACGGCACGTCTGGAATCGTTTGGAGAACGAAGGCGTTACCATCAAGCTATTGGAACGCGGTGCAATACAGGGGCGAGAACAGGGCGTGGACCAGGTTTTGCAAACCGAGATGCTGCGCGATGGATTCGATTATAACGGCAACCCAGGTATTGTGGTCATGCTCACAGGAGACGGAGCCGGCTTTGATGATGGCGTCGGCTTTCACGCTGACCTGGAGCGCATGCGACGCCGAGGTTGGCGTATTGAAGTTTTGTCGTGGCGGCATAGCTGCAATCGCCGGATGCGGGAATGGGCGGAGGAGAACGGTAAATTTATTGCATTGGATGATTTCTACGACAGCTTAACCTTTCTGGAACGAGCTGCTCCAGGCGAACCCATCGCCGCTCCACGCTATGCGGTCCCAGTTGACCTTAACCGGCGTCTCCCTGAGAAATGATGTAACACCGATCATTAAGACGGGAAGTTGCACAACTTGGAATCTATATTTCCGCACGTTTTTCATACATCACAAGCCCAATGATCATGAAGATGATACCCGTAAAAATGGTATAGACACAAGGAGCCACATTCACAACTCCAAAAGGAGGCATCGCAATTTGTCCTAAGAATTCAAACGCCCTCTCCCCTTGCAGGAAAAGCCAGCCATATAAAAATACGGATACCAGACAAAAAGCAATCGCAGTCAATCCCCGATACCGTTTAACCGAAAACTTCACTCCCTCCATCCCGGTCACAAGACCGAGGATGAAAACCATATACGTCACAAGAATCAAGCCCGTCACCAGAGTAAAATGGGGAAATGACATCAACTCTATTACGCCATCTACAAACTCGGCCTTACGCACCATCCAGAAATACAGACTGCAAACTACCATTCCACCGCCCACAAAGCCTACACTCGCGACCGCAGCGACCTTTGTCAAATTCACGATATATTGTGAATCTCGTATCGCAAACATCTGATAATGCGTTTCGGATCGCCACTCGGAATTGAAGGCATGCGCCAGCAAAAAGGGCAAACTCAGAACAAGAGTAAAAACAGCCAGCATTGGCCAGAAATAGCTGAAACTGGGCCAAAGAATAAAAGGAAGATTATCGCCGGACTCGATCACATCCTTAAAATGCCAAACATATTCTACCTGCATAATCCCATAAGCATTCATCCCCGCAATTAAAAGCAGCACAAATAAAAAAAGGATTTTATGCGCTTTGAGTTCCTTCACGTATAATGCAAAAAATGGTTTCATATCACGATCCCAAGTAAAGAGTATTCGACCACCATTACACAATTCGGAATTTATATTTCCGCGCGTCTTTCATACATCACAAGCCCAATGATCATAAAGATGATACCCGTAAGAATGGTATAGACAAACGGCGCCCACGCTATTTGTCCAGAAGGCGTAGGAAGGATTGAGATTTGCCCTAAAAAATCTAACGCCATCTTTCCTTGCTGAAAAAATCGGATGTATAAAAACACGGCAAGTGCAAAAAAAGCGACCGCAGTCAATCCCCGATACCGCTTGACCGAAAACTTTATGCCTTCCATCCCGGTCACAAGGCCGAGGATGAAAACCATATATGTTACAAGCCCTAAACCACACATAAAAACAAAATCCCAAAATAAGGTAACCTCCATCCCATCAAATGATAGAATTTGACCTGGCAGATTGGCCAAAATCAGTAAATACAGGCTTCCTATAACAATCCCACCACCCACAAAACCAATACTCGCAACCACAGCGACCTTTGCCAGAATCACCGTGTATTGTGATACTGGCAACGCAAACATCTGATAATGCGTTTCCGATTTCCACTCAGAATTGAAGGCATGCGCCAACAAAAAGGGCAGACTGAGAAGAACGAGAAAAATTGCTATCGTCGTCCAAATAAATATCTGTTTGAATGCCTCTTCGAAATCCAAACCATCTTCTATTCGGATAAGCCCATACGCATTCAACCCCGCGATCAAAAGCAACAAAAATAGAAAAAGGGTTTTATTCGCTTTGAGTTCCTTCACGTATAATGCAAAAAATGGTTTCATGGCATACTCCTTGAAAGCACTGGATCGCGGCTAAAAACCTGCCGCGATGACGGGAGCCTGATCCTGCATGTTCTAAGTAGGGGACCGTCCCCTACAACAGAATAGTACCAAACCCTACATTACCGGGCGGGCACGGGGGCACCGCCCCTACGCTGATGGACGGACATAGAGACACCGCCCTCTCACATCGCCACCATCTCAAACATCTCGGAAAGCGACTCTCCCCGTTCCTCACGTAGCGCATCTGCATTGCCGGAAAGTGCGATCTCGCCCTCTTTCATAAACATCACATCTTCGATAAACTCGCCCACTTCATGGACCAGATGCGTCGAAATCAAAATCGTCTGCTCCCCAAATCGAAACTCGCTAAACAAAGCCTCGACAATGCGCTTGCGCGACGGGGGATCAATACCGGATAGCGGCTCATCCATCAAAACCAGATCACTCGGCCAGGAAAACGCGCACACCACCTTGAGCCGTCCCTGTTGACCCCGCGAAAGCGCGCCCACCTTCTTATCCTCATCCAGCCCCATAAAACTCAGCAACTCGCGCGACTTATCCATATCCCACCCTGGATAAAAACGCGCCAGAAACTCCACCTGCTCCATCACCTTCATCCAATCGTAAAACGGATTGATCTCCGCCAAATAAGCCACATGCTGCCGGGTCTTCACACTCACCGCTTGCCCCATCACCTCGGCGGATCCCCGCGACGGACGGGTCAAACCAGCTAGAATGCGGAACAAAGTACTCTTCCCACTCCCGTTCTCGCCCAACACACCTTGCACACGCCCGCGCTCAACCTGAAAAGAAACACCGCGTAGCGCCCACGCGCCCGGATATCGCTTCCAAACATCTCGAACATCGATCATCATGTCAAATCCTCCTCTATATCGCGCAACAAATCGGCAATTTGCTCGCTGGAAAGATCCAATTCTCCAACCTCGGCAACAAACCGCGCAACAGCACTCTTTGCCAACGCCCGCTTCTCAGCCTCAATCTTCTTCCCATCCTCTGTCACAAACGAACCCTGCCCACGCCGCGTAAAAACAAACCCCTCTCGCTCAAGCTCTGCATAAGCCCGCGCCATTGTATTGGGATTCACGCCCATTTCCTTCGCCATATCCCGCACCGAAGGCAACTTTGACCCCGGCGAATAAACCCCGCGCACCGAACGCTTTTTGATCTCGCCGATAATTTGCAAATAAATAGGCGCATTTGGATCAAACTCATAAGGTGGCATACAAATGCCTCCTGACTTTTTTTACAGTCATAGATCGAACCTCATATTTCCGCGCGTTTTTCATACACAACAAGCCCAATAATCATAAAGATGACGCCCATCAGAATCGTATAGATAAAAGGTCCCACATCAATTGCAAATTCAGCAGGAGGAGACATTGAAATCTGTCCGAAAAATTTGAATGCCCTCTCACCTTGTTGGAAAAGCTGACCGTATAAAAATGTGGATAAAACAAAAAAAGCAACCGCAACCAATCCCCGATACCGCTTAACTGTGAACTTCACTCCCTCCATCCCGGTCACAACACCGAAAATAAAAATCATATACGTCATAAGTACCAAACCAACCACAAGAGCAAAATCAAAAAATGCCGTAACTTCTGTTCCTCCTACTGACAATATCTTTACGTTCGGCAAAGCGGCCTTACGCGCTGCCCATAAAGACAGACCGATAGTCACAATTACGCCGCCTACAATGCCCTTGCTCGCAACCGCAGCGACTTTTGACAGAATGACCGTGTACTGAGGTACCGTTAGTGCAAACATCTGATAATGCGTTTCTGATTTCCATTCGGTATTGAAGGCATGCGCCAGCAAAAAGGGCAGACTAAAAACGAAGATAAGAGCAGCCAGCCCTGACCAGGGAATATTGAGAATTTGAATATGTCCCCCTGTCTCTTTTTTTATTTCTAAAAACGTAAAATTTTCTACCAGGATAAGCCCATAGACATTCATCCCCACAATCAAAAGGAGCAAAAACAGAAAAAGTGCTCTATTCGCTTTGAGTTCCTTCACATATAGGGCAAAAAATTGTTTCATGTCATACTCCTTTGAAATCGCGGTAGACTGGATCGCGGCTCAAGTTTGCCTCTGCATGCTTTAGGCAGGGGACATGCCGCGATGATACTCTCTTCTCACGTTTTACGTTTTATCCCTGACCTTCTTTCAACAATTCAAGAGCAGCGTTGATCAACGGATCCTGATCCCCAAGCTCGTCGAGAAATTCGACGTGAACATCCGGTGATATACCCTTACCCTCGAACGGCTCTCCATCGGGCGTCAAAGCCACCCACGACGGAAGAAACACGGTTACCCCATTCGCCAGGAAAATGGGCTTTGGATTGCCCGAACTACCGTAGGACTTCTCGCCCATCAGTGTGCATTGCGGTGCCTGCTTCATCATCAACAAAAACGCCTCGCAACTGCTCATATTGACCGGCCCCATCAAAACGACCGTGCGTCCTCGAAACCCGGGCCGAATTGGCTTCAGCGTTCGCTTCTTGATCCTGGAAAAACCAGAAGGACTGGAAGTGTCGCGATTGAGATGACCGGCATATACCACAGATCGCTCGACAAATCGACCGGCGATCTTTCTCGCCAACCGCTCGTCTCCCCCACTGTTAAATCGAATATCCAGAATCAAGGTATCATCCGGCGACAGCCCATCGATCCATTTCGCGGCGGCCTCGATATCTCGGGCCGCTTTTTGTGCCCAACTTCCAATCACCAGATACGCCGGTCCATCCGGAAACCTCCCGGTAGCCACCACGCGATTGACGGATCGAAGCTGAGGTACTATTCGTTTCAGCAACTCTCGATCTGCGTTGGGGCGAACATTGCGTCGAAAACCAGCTAATCGATCACCATCCGCATCGAGCCAAATATGCGCGTCGCGGGCGACCTCAAGAAGTTGTCCGGCAAGAATGGCAAACTGGCCGGGCGTCTTCGCATCAATCAACCGCGATTCGAACTCGGCAAACCTGGCGTCCCAATCTATGCTCCGCAGATCGCGATGGGAATACTTCTCCTCAATGGCCGACCTCAACTGCTTCAACGATTTCCGATTCTTTTCTGGATCCAGGGGTTTCACATCGCCTGAAAGAGCAGTCCCGAAAGAAATGGGACAGGGAACCGCGGAAAGCCCATTGATTCCCCGAAACTTCTGAGACCGCTCTGAATTAATGCCCAGGCTGTATTCGCGGCCCGGCTTGAGTTTAACAGGAAGCACAATAGTCGTATCAGAAATCCACCGGGGCTTTCCGGCAACCTCTGGGAACATAGATTTGTTCCCTATAATCGTAAACGACATGCCGCGCCTCATGGGCTGGTCAAAAGTAACGTGCAATTCCGTCGTAGCGGCATCTACCGACTGCGCGCCGTTCTCCGGCACAGTCCGTACCACACGGGGAGGTTCCTCGGCACCTGCGGTCATGCATCCGATGAATAAACAGAAGCCCAATAGTGTTCGACGCGCTGTTGCGAAAATCCCGAGACCAGAGCGATAGGACTTAAAATATCGAGCAATCATTTGACCCTCCAATCGAGTGAAAAACCAGTGGTGTCTTAGTGTTCTACCTAAATAATACACTGGCACGCCACAACTGTCAAGCGGAAAAATAAAAAAATCCTCAAAACCCGAAGGCTTTGAGGATTTACGTCGATATATGCCGAGAGAGTCGGAAAAAGGATTTCCCTCCTACTTCACATCTAGATCGCGGCTGAAACCATGTCTCTATGACAGCCAAATTATATCATTGCTCCTGCCACATCCTGGCCCGGGTTATGAAAACTGAGGGATCTTGTCGCCACTCTCCATAGCCGATACGTCGGTCATCCGTCAGATAATTGATCTTATCATCAATACAGGCAGCCAAATCCGCATCCTCAACCGCAAGGGAAAAACCGCCATACTCAACCGCAGCATCCAGCGCCGTCACCACAAACGCACCACCCGAAGCATGAACCGCATCGCGGTTGCCGACCTCCCCTCGGGCAAGCGCATCTACCCTACCAGACGCAAGCGCACCGAGCAATTCTTCTTCGCTGGCTCCCAGATAAACCACCTGTGGCATCGTATCTACAGGCGGATAAAGATGCCGCCTGCCATCGAGATTGGACGACGCGCCGGCAGCAGTAATAAAATAATCTGCACTCCCATCGGCGACCACTGTATCCATTTGCGTTTCAACACGCACACCTGCAGCCAAAATACCATCGGCATTGACAAGACCCGTCAGCACCAGTAAACGCGCCTCCCCCGTCGTACTCGCCAGCACACCCACGCGCACCTCGCTGGTCAAATCGTCGTGGCTTGTCCAGCGCATCCCATCTTCGGCACGCACCAGAAGCGATTGACGAAACGCAATATGCCCCGAAGTAAAAGTCACCACCTGATTGCCCATCTCATCGCGGGTTCGAGAATCGAGAATCGTAATACCACCGCCGACAATATCGTATTCCGGACCAGCCGACAGCAGCCAGATATTGGGCCAATCCGCAATACTGCGCCGGGAAAACGACAGCCCCGCGCCATCCATCGCTTCAAGAGCCGTCAACAAATCCGCCTCATAACCCACATGCGTATTAAACCCGGCAGAATTCGGATCGGGATCCGAACTGGAACTAACCGGCGCAAAAAAAGCGAAAAAACCAAAATTGAGAACGCGATCCGCGCAAGCCGACGACGGAGACATCCTCGTCACACTCGCCCTCCTCCCAACGGGCAAATTGACCACCAACTCATCGCCGGCATTAATCGGAATACTCGACCATAAACCGATCACGCGCCCATCCTGCGATACACGCGCCTGATAATAACCCGTCGCATCGCCCGCAATCTCCAACCGCGCCCGACCATCTTCATCCGTCATTCCCGACCACGCATACTCTGCCGCCTGTCCTGCGACAGAACGCGCAAACTCGACCATTGCACCACTTATGGGCCCATCATCCTGCTGCACAGAAGCCACCACCACAGCCCCCGACGCATTATTTTGCACAGCCAACTTACTCAGCGGCTGTCCAACCTGCTCATCTACCTCCATCATCACGCGCTCGCCGCCACAGTGCCACATCAGTCCTGCGACAAGGACCAGCACAACCACACCGCTAAACCCTCTCAACACTACAATCCTCCTCATATTATATAGTCCTCAGGCTACACTCACTCATCTCTCTTGTGCTTCATCCTTTGATAGCGCGTCACCTGATTCTTATTTTTTATAAAAGCAACCACAACGATCACCACAAACACACCAACAGCCAACAGACTTCCCACCTCTTTTTTTGGATGATCCATCCACCACGCCAGGGCAATCACCGCCCCAACGGATATGCCAGCCATCACTATCTCGCGTATCATTTTTCGCCCCTTCAAAAATGTAAATCCCTTCAAACCTCTTCGCATCCACCAAAAAATACACCATCGACAAATTTCAGTCCACATAAAAAGATTGACACAGGGACTGGAACAAGTAACACTATCATTTATATAATTTTATATATATCTTGAAACAGCACTCCAATGCACAACGTCAATAATAACAAACAAAACCTCTGGATCGCGGCTCAACACCATGCCGCGATGACGAGGGCTATCACCCGTATAACACTTTATGGGGCAGGCTTTCACAGTGAACTGGTCTGGTCCCGTGTAGAACCATCACGGGATGACGCGACCAGTTGTAAACTGTTCCACACTTCACATGCTCTTAACCATCACAACCACATACAACCCCGCAACCGACCTGGGCTATCTGCTACACAAACATCCCGGACGTGCACAGACCTTTGACCTCTCCTTTGGTCACGGACATGTATTTTATCCCGAAGCCACCGATGAAAAATGCACGGCTGCCCTATTGCTTGACCTCGACACCATTGGCCTCAAACGCCGTCGCCAAAACACCTTTGCACTTCGCGATTACGTCACAGATCGTCCCTATGTCGCCTCCTCGTTCACCAGCGTAGCCATCGCCCGCGTATTTGGCAGCGCGCTCAAAGGCCAGTGCGCCGACCGACCAGACCTCGTTACCCGGGCCATTCCCTTGCGCGCAGAAATCCACGTTCTACCGTGTCGCGGTGGCGACCAACTGCTCAACGACCTGTTTCAGCCATTGGGATATAAAGTCACAGCCAAACCGCACCACCTCGACGAAAAATTCTCAGAATGGGGGTACAGCCCGTATTACACCGTCGCACTCGAAGCAAACATCCCACTAAAAAACCTGCTCACTCATCTCTACGTCCTCATCCCCGTACTCGACGACGACAAACACTACTTCGTCAGCCAATCTGAAATCGACACCTTGATGCGCCGCGGCGAAGGCTGGTTATCAGACCACCCCAAACGCGACCTCATCATTGACCGATATCTCAGACACCAGCGCATCCTCACCCAGGAAGCCTATCGCCTTATGGATGAACAACCCCTATCGCGCAATATCAAAGACAACGAACTCGTCGTCGAAAACAACCTCAGGCTGAACCAGCAACGACACAATGCCGTACTCAAAGAACTCGAAATCAGCGGCGCACAACGCGTAATCGATCTCGGCTGCGGTGAAGGTCACTTCACACAAGTCCTGTCAGAACGCCCCCAATTTACCAAAATCCTCGGCATGGAAGTTTCACACCATGCCTTGAGCCGCGCCAAAAAACGCCTCGAGCAACCCATACAGCGCAACCGCATTGAACTCATTCACGGATCGCTATTTTATCGCGACACGCGCCTCGACAGCTATGACGCCGCAGTACTCTTAGAAGTCATCGAACACCTCGACCCATCGCGACTACCCGTCTTCGAACGCGTCGTATTTGAATATGCCCATCCCAACACCGTCATCATCACCACCCCAAACGCCGACTTCAACACGCTTTGGGAATCTCTTCCCGCCGGGCAATTTCGCCATCCCGATCACCGGTTCGAGTGGTCGCGCAAACAATTTCAACACTGGACGCAAGGCATCGAAAAAAAATTCAACTACCACACAACAATCAAACCCATCGGTCCCGTAGATCCCAAAGCAGGCCCACCAACGCAAATGGCCGTATTTAATACAAAATAAACCATGAACATCTCACTCCCCGAAATCTCCCTCGTCGTCCTCATCGGCGTATCTGGCTCTGGCAAATCCACATTTGCCAAAACCCACTTCAAACCGACCGAAGTCCTCTCCTCCGACTACTTCCGCGGACTCATCAGCGACGACGAAACCGATCAGACCATCACAAAAGAGGCATTTGAAACCCTCCACTACGTGGCAGCCAAACGCCTCGCCAATTACAAACTCACCGTTATCGACGCCACCAGCGTACAGGAAAGCGCCCGCAAACCCCTCGTCGCACTGGCCAAACAACATCACGTCTTCCCCATCGCCATCGTCCTCGATATGCCCGAAGACCTCTGCCGCGAGCGCAACAAACACCGCCCAGACCGCAACTTTGCGCATCGCGTTATCGCACAACAACGCCATCAACTCCGCCGCTCGTTCAAACGCCTCAAACGCGAAGGATTTCGTCGCATCTACACCCTGCGCTCAGAAGAGGAAATCCAGCGCGTGTGCGTCACACGCGAAAAAGTTTGGCCCAACCACCGCGACGAACGCGGCCCCTTTGATATCATCGGCGATGTACACGGCTGTTACGACGAACTCCTCGCGCTACTCGACAAACTCGGCTACGACATTCAGTCCAACCATATAACACCACCGCCGGGACGCAAAGCCATCTTCCTCGGCGACCTCGTAGATCGCGGTCCCCAAACACCCCAGGTACTCGATCTCGTCATGCAAATGGTCGATTCCGGCGCCGCCCTCTGCATCCCCGGCAATCACGACACGCGCCTCGTTCGCGCGCTACAGGGCAAAAAGGTCAGACCCACTTATGGCCTTTCCGAAACCCTCGAACAACTCGAATCATATCCCATTGAAGTCCACAAACGCTATGCAAAATTCCTCGACAGCCTCGTCAGCCACTACATACTCGACGACGGCAACCTCATCGTTGCACACGCCGGAATGAAAGAAGAACTCGCCGGACGCACCTCGGGCACCGTGCGCGCCTTCGCGCTATATGGCGAAACCACGGGCGAAACCGACGAACTTGGCCTGCCCATCCGCCTCAACTGGGCGGCGCGATATCGCGGCACAGCCACCGTCGTCTATGGACACACCCCCGTATCCAATCCCGAATGGCTCAACAACACCATCAACATCGACACAGGCTGCGTCTATGGCGGCGCACTCACAGCCTTGCGTTATCCCGAAAAAGAATGCGTTTCCGTACCCGCGCTCAAAACATATAGCAAACCCTCGCGTCCTCTTACCTCTCAGACCACGCGCTCTGCACAGCAAACGCACGACGACATGCTCGACATCGACGACGTCAGCGGCAAACGCGCTGTAGATACCTTTCTCATCCCGCGCATCACCATCCGCGAAGAACACGCCACTGCCGCACTCGAAATAATGAGCCGCTACGCCATCGACCCCAAATGGCTGATCTACCTGCCGCCGACCATGTCCCCATCAAAACCCAGTTCGCGCCCCAACATCCTCGAACACCCCGATGAAGCTTATGCCTACTACCGGGAAAACAACATCGCTCAGGTCATAGCTGAAGAAAAACACATGGGATCCCGCGCCATTGTCATCCTGTGCAAAGACGACGAAGTTGCCCGCTCGCGTTTTGGCCTATCCGAACCCGCACCCGGCGCGTGTTATACCCGAACAGGCCGCTCCTTCTTTGACGATACAACCCTCGAAACCGCGTTCCTCACGCGCCTCCAAAACGCCGTCTCCAAAACCAACCTCTGGAATGACCTCAACACCACATGGATAGCCCTCGACTGCGAACTCATGCCCTGGTCTGCGCGCGCACAACAACTATTACAAGAACAATACGCGGCTGTCGGCGCCTCTGCCCGCACCTCGCTCAACGCCACCATCGAAGCCCTCAACGCCACCGCGACCAACAATATCGACGTCGCCGACTGGCTCGCCAAATACAGAGCCAGTTCACAACGCATCGACCACTACATCCACGCATACCGCGCCTACTGCTGGCCCGTTCACAATCTCACAGACCTCAAACTCGCGCCCTTTCACATCCTCGCCACAGAAGGAAGCGTTCACCACAACCAGCCACACACCTATCACATGGAAACCCTCTCAAAACTGTGCATGACTGATCCCGAAATCCTCCACGCCACATCATACCGCATCGTCGATCTCAACGACACACAAAGTTGTGACAACACCACCGCATGGTGGAAAGAAAAAACAGCACAGGGTAGCGAGGGCATGGTCGTCAAACCCATAAATTTCATTGCGCAAAATAAAAAAGACCGGCTGATCCAGCCCGCCATCAAATGCAGAGGACGCGAATACCTCCGCATCATCTACGGTCCCGAATACACCACTCCCGAAAATCTCGAAAAATTGCGCTGGCGCAATGTCAAAACCAAGCAATCCCTTGCCCTGCGCGAATTTGCCCTGGGCCTCGAAGCCCTCAGCCGCTTCGTTCAAAACGAGCCCCTGCGCCGCATCCACGAATGCGTCTTCGGCGTCCTCGCGCTCGAAACAGAGCCCGTAGATCCGCGGCTGTAGTCAGGAAGGAGGTCGCAAATGTTTCTCAAAAAAGCATTTCTATTTGTTACCACCCTTGCATTGCTGGCCCTTGTGGGACAAGCCTCTGCTGGTCCCAATGCAAATGCCATGTTATCGCTCGATCTCATTCCCGATGGTGGGTCGGGCAATCAGACAGATGAGGGTGTTACCTCAGGCACCATCTCTGGACAGGGCACAAAAATTGCCGTTGAAGTCTTCGCAAAAGGTGTGACCACACCTCTCGCTGGCGTAGTAGTCATATTCGACTTTGATTCTGCTATTTTGACTTTTGACAAAGCCGAAAACAGTGCGTTCGCCTTTGTTGTTCCAGAACCAGACTCGACCGGCACAAATTTCGCATCTGCTACCCCTGTCACCTTGCCGGAATCCGGTTTTATAGCACGCGCTGAGTTTACCACCACAGTGGATGTAACGGATAAGGCATTCACCCTGGGCATTAAGATGGTTACACTTGCTCAAAGCGTGGCATTGATCGACGAAATCACAACGACAAATATCATATCGTTTAACGAGCCTACAAGCGGTGAATTTGAAGGCATGCTACTCCACCTCGACACACAAATTGAAACACCCGCTATACAGAACAACAGACTGATCATCCCCGAACAAACAGCAGACGACACGATACAATTCCAACTCTTTGTTCCAATGGCCGCAGACAAACAAACTTATGGTTACGAAATAGAACTCGACCTGCCAGACAAGACATTTTCTAACTACATCGGCAGCATATCGGGCACGAGCTTTACAGGTACTCCCCTGCGCCAAACACCGGACCGTCCTATCCTATCCGCACTACTCATCTCTACCCCTGCTGTGCCAGCCAATGGTTATCTCGGTCAAATTGACCTACAAGTGACCAAAACCCTTGAACCAGAAACAACGCTCATTGTCAAAACCGCTTTAATGGCCAATCTCAATGGCCAACAGGACTCATTGGATGTGTCCAACGCCGTGATCACTGTTGCTATCATTTCCGGCGATTTCGATGGCGACCACGACGTTGACTTTGCCGATTTTCTCGCCTTTACCGGCGTTTTTGGATTATCATCATCAGATGCCAATTACGATGCCCGCATGGACCTGAACGACGATGGTGTCATCAACTTTGCCGATTTTCTCATCTTTGTTAGCGTCTTTGGCACCACATACTCATAGATGAAACCAGATTTTTTTTAACCGTCGAGCTACCGCTCACTTTCAAAAAAGGATGTCACATGCCAGATCGTCCCAATATCCTCTTCATCATCACCGATCAGCAATACGCCGGGGCCATGTCCTGTGCGGGCAACCCCGACGTACACACCCCAAATATGGACAGCCTCGCCCAAACCGGCGTGCGCTTCACCCGCGCCTATTGCACGCATCCCCTGTGCGGACCCCAGCGCGCCAGCTATATGACGGGCCTCTATCCACATCAAAACGGCGCCACGAGCAACGGCACCCCGATCAAAGACGAATACAAAGGCAAAACCCTCGGCAACTTTCTCAAAAACGCGGGCTATGATTGCGCCCTCTCGGGCAAATGGCATGTCCCGGGCACCACACCTGAAGAAAGCGGCCTCGAAGTCATCTGTGGCAATCGCGACGACGAAGTACCCCTCCGCGCCATCGAATTTATGAAACGCGACCGCGACACCCCCTTCTTCCTCATCGCGTCATTCCTCAATCCCCACGACATCTGCCAGGTCGCCCGCAGTCAGCCGCTTCCGCAAGGTCCCGTGCCAGAACCCGCAACCATAGAAGAATGCCCGAACCTGCCCGCGAACTTCGCCATCCCACCCTATTCACCCGACATCCTCCAAATGCTGCGCCAGGCCAACCGCCGCGTCTATCCCACCATCGAATACACCGAAGACGACTGGCGACGCCTCCGCTTCCTCTATTACCGCCTGTGCGAAAAAGTCGATGCCGAAATCGGCGTCCTCCTCAACGGCTTGCGCGACCTGGGCCTCGAAGAAGATACGTATATCGTTTTCACCTCAGACCACGGCGACGGACACGGCGCACACAACTGGAATCAAAAAACCAGCCTCTACGAAGAAGTCATCAACATCCCATTCATCATCAGCCACAAAGGCGTCACGCAACCCGGCGGCGTCAACGACACGCACCTCGTCTCCCTCGGCCTCGACCTGCTGCCCACCTTATGCGA
Source organism: Gemmatimonadota bacterium (assembly GCA_026706845.1). NCBI lineage: Bacteria > Pseudomonadati > Gemmatimonadota > Gemmatimonadota bacterium. The sequence continues at coordinate 36,648 of JAPOXY010000141.1, read as the reverse complement.
CAGCGGCGGTGCAAGCGCTCCTGAGGACCTCGACGGATTGAGCCTGCGGCCTCTCGCAGAAGGCAACACATCCGGCGAGTGGCGTGACGACCTCGTCGTCGAAACCATCATCGACCTCGGCTCTGGTCCAGGCGGTAGCGGTGCTTCGCGCGCCGTACTCACCGACCGCTACAAATACAGCGCCTTTCCCATGGGCCGCCACCGCGAACAACTCATCGACCTCCAGAACGACCCCGGCGAAATGGTCAATCTCGCCGTCAACTCGCGTTTCAAAAATGAACTCGACGACCACCGCCGCCGCCTGCGCGACTGGTGCGAAAAAACAAATGATAGGTCTTTTACAGGTGTATAGTTTTACCGCTTAAATCTTTACCTTAACAGGAGTTTCAAAATGGCCGAAAACCTGCTCAAAAACAAACTCTCCAATGGCGGCGTTGCCATCGGACCTTTCGTCAACATCAGCTCTGGCGCACTCATCGAAATCGCGGCATACAGCGGATTTGACTTTGTCATCCTCGACACCGAACACGGGCCGCTCGACATTCCCACCTGCGAAGACCTCTGCCGCGTTGCACACGGCGTCGATATCACACCCATAGTCAGAGTCCGAGAAAATGACCCCGCACAGATCCTGCGCGCCCTCGACATAGGTGCTGGCGGCGTACAGGTACCGCAAATCTGCAACAAAGCCGATGCCGAAGCCGTTGTGCGGGCAGCCAAATACTCACCGCTGGGTATGCGGGGTGTCTCGCCCTATACCCGAGCAGCCCGTTATTTTGCAGATGGTGGTGCCATCTTTGAACGCCTCAATGCCTCATCGATGATACTCATCCATATCGAAGGCGTGGAAGGCCTTGAAAACCTCGAAGAAATCATCTCCGTTCCGGGTCTCGACGTCATCTTCCTGGGACCTTATGACCTGTCGCAATCTCTCGGCATACCCGGCGAGGTCAACGACCCGCGCGTAGTTGACCGAATGCGCGAAGCCGCAAACTTAATCAACGACGCCGGACTCACTGTCGGCACATTTGCCGACTCTCCCGAAGCCGCCAACCGCTGGATTGACGCGGGCGTGGGCTACATCTCGCTCTCCGTTGACACCGGCATCTACCTCTACGGCTGCCGCCACATCCTTCGTGAAATCCGGACCTGACCCACCATCGCAAGAAAAGAAAAAGGAGACACCGCCTGGTATCTCCTTTTTTTGCACCATATCCAGCGATTCTAATCACTCCCACCCGTGAAATAGCTCTTGGTCCCCTTAGCTTGCACCGCATCGCCGATTCGGTTCAAAGCGTGGACATAAGCCGCCGTACGCTGGGAAATACCCTGTGTCTGGGCAATATCCCAAACGCGCTCCGTCTCCTCGACCATCTTCTGTTTCAATCGCTGGTTAACCTCATCCAGCGTCCAATACAGACCTTGACGATTCTGCACCCACTCAAAATAACTCACGGTCACGCCGCCAGCATTGACCAGAATATCGGGAAACACCACCACATCCCGCCCGCGCAAAATCTCGTCCGCCTCCGGAGTCGTCGGACCATTTGCCAGTTCGTACACCGCCCTCGCCTTAATATCGCGGGCATTAGACGCCGTAATCTGATTCTCCAGCGCCGCAGGAGCCAGGATATCGACATCGAGCGCGAGCAATTCCTCATTGGTAATCGTCTCGTGATCGACCGCATTGCACACACTGCCCTCGCAATAAACAGCCTTAAGCGCGCGGGTCGAATCCTTGAACTGACGCACACTGGGAATATCGAGACCCTCTCGCCGATATATCCCACCCATAGAATCGCTCACCGCCACAACCTTGTAACCGGCGTTAAAAAGCAACTCAGCAATAATAGCCCCGGCATTGCCAAAACCCTGCACTGCCACAGTCGTCGTAGCGGGCGAGCCACTCAACCCGAGCCTGGGCAAAGTCGCCTCCATAGTAAAAAAAGCGCCCAGGGCAGTCGCCTTATCCCTCCCCAGGCTCCCCCCCATAGTCAAAGGCTTACCAGTAATCACCGCAGGCGCAATCTGCCGCTTAATAATGCTATACTGATCCACCATCCAGCCCATAATCATCTCATTGGTATAAACATCTGGCGCTGGAATATCGACATCCGGACCGATAAAATCGGCCACCGCGTCGATATAACCTCGACTGAGCCGCTCCAGTTCAAACGGAGACAGCGACTTGGGATCAACCGTTATGCCACCTTTGCCCCCGCCAAAGGGCAAATTGGCCACCGCGCATTTGAAAGTCATCCAAAAAGCCAGAGACTGCACCTCGTCAATAGACACATCTGGATGAAAGCGAATGCCTCCTTTGGTGGGACCTCGCGTATCGTCGTAGCGCACCCGGTACCCCGGGAAAATACGCAACTCGCCGTTATCCATCCGCACCGGGATAGAAACTTTCAAACTCGATTTAGGCAATTTGAGCCGCTCAATAGCCTCCTCGGAAATAGAAGCATACGCCAGAGCTTCGTCGAGCCGTTGGCTGGCATCGCTGAACAATGATTCGGACATCGTACATCCTCCTCAAACAGAAAGCCGTCAGGATATACCTGACGGCCATAGGGTAATCATCTGCAAATTCCAAAATTACTCATCGTCATCTGTAGAAATGGGCAAATCCTCGCGCTTCAAAACGCGGCGGCGGGGCCGACTACGCTGTTGAGGTGTGCGTTCGATCCGTTCCTGAACCTGTACCGTATAACGCGCCGTGGGCATAGCCTCGAGCCGCATCGGATGAATCGGTTCACCGGACTCTTCGCAAAATCCATACGTTCGATTTTCAATTTTTTGCAAGGCATTGTCAATCTCGACCAATTCGTTTCGCTCGTGATTGCCCAGCGTCGTCATCAACTCCAACGACGACGCATTACCTGCCGCATCGAGAGGATCGGCTGCGACATCCCCTCTAATTTCATCGAGATCCTCATCTTGACTGAGCACTTGCTTGAGCAACTCGCGCTTGCGCTCAGTCAAAATTTTTTTATAAAACGCGAGCTGTTCATCACTCAAAGGTTCATGCTTTGTCATTACCTATTGGTCCTTTTTTTATTTCCCAAAAATCTGCTCCCCATAAATTTGTCCGCAATTATATGTCAGCGGCAAAATAATGTCAAGTCTTGCAAAACAAAAGTAAATCGCAATTCCAGGTATTCTATCCCCCAAGCGCAGCCAAAAAATTCTCTACAGAAAGCGCATTGAGCACACCATCAGCCGTCAGACCACCCTTTCTGGCAATCCCCAGCCCAAAGCACATATCTTTTAACCCCTCAGTACTGTGGGCATCTGTATTTATCGAGATTTGCACACCCTTCTCCCGCGCATAAGACAAAAACCGCCAATCCAACTCCAAACGCGCGGGATTGGCATTGATCTCAATTGCTGTACGCGCCTCGGCCGCAGCGTCAATCACCGCCTTCATATTGAGCGGATAGCCCTCGCGAGACAATAACAAGCGGCCTGATGGATGCCCCAAAATATCGACATGGGGATTTTGAACCGCGCGAATCAACCGATCAGTAGCCTCTTTTTCGGTCATTGAAAACTTCGAATGCACAGACGCAACCACCAGATCAAACTCGGATAAAAATTCATCGTCAAAATCCAACCCTCCATCGCTCAAAATATCCACCTCAATACCCTTCAACACCCGAATACCCTCCACCGCATCGTTGACCCGATCAATCTCGTCCCACTGCAACCGCACGCGATCTTCATTCAGCCCATTGGCATAAGCCGCGGCCTTGCTGTGATCGCAAATACCGATATACGCATACCCCAGCGCCTTTGCCGCCCGTGCCATATCCTCCACACTATTCCGCCCATCGCTATATGTCGTATGCACATGAAGCGTACCCTTCAAATCGGATTGCGCGACCAACTCCGGCAATGGCGCTTGTGCCGCCCACTCGATCTCATCTCGTCCCTCGCGCAACTCGGGCGGAATATAATGCAAACCCAATGCGGCAAATAGTGCTTTCTCATCGGCACAAACCGCGTTTTCATCCCCCTTGAACAAACCGTATTCATTGAGCTTCATACCCCGGTCTTTTGCCCGCTGCCGCATCGCGGTATTGTGTTCTTTACTCCCCGTAAAATGGTGCAATGCATAGGGAAACGCCGCATCCGGCACAATCCTCAAATCTGCACGCATACCCGAATCCAGCACAACACTCACCTTTGTCTCGCCCCACCCCGTAACCTCTGCCACACCGGGATACGCGACAAAAGCCCCGGCAAGCGCGCTCCCGTCTTTCGCGCTCGCAACAATATCCACATCCTTGCACGTCTCCATACATCGCCGCACACTCCCCGCCACTGAAAGACGCATCGCCCCCGGTTGATCTGACAGATAAGCGCGCAACGCCTCTGCTTCATCTCGCGCCGTGCGGCTCAAAAAACGCCCGCGATGTTGCTGCAAATAAGATACCCCGCGCAAAATACTCTCAGCGGTCTTCTTCCCGAACCCACGCAACTTTTCGACTTCACCCGCCTCGCATGCTTTTGCCAGCGCATCCACATCGGCAATACCCAATTGCTCGTAAATAGACCGCACCCGTTTCGCCCCCAAACCGGGCACCTCAATCATCTCCAACAACCCCTCGGGCAGCGCGGAACGCAAATCGCCCAGGCCCGGCAACTGCCCCGTATCAATAAGGATTGCAATATTTGCCGCCATCTTCGCGCCAATACCGCGCACAGATTCCAATTCACCGCGCGCGCTCAAATCTGAAGCGGACGCCTGCAACAACTCAATCTGCCGTGCCGCATTGACATAAGACCGAATGCGAAACGCATTCTCGCCATTCAATTCCATCAGCGTGGTCATCTCTTCCAATGCCGCGGCAATATCTTTATTATCCATTCAAAACCACCGGGAAATATAGTGGACATTTGGCAATCTACATGGTTATTTTAACTTCAATCGCCTGGTCAAAGTTTGGAGAATATAGATACAGAATGGAGATTCGTCAATGAACCAAACCATAAAAATCGCCATCGTCGGACTGGGACGCATCGGCTGGCGTTTTCACTTTCAGCAAGCCCTCTCATCCGACCAATTTAAACTCACCGCTGTCGTCGATCCCCTGCCCGAACGCTTATCCGAAGCACGTGCAGCAGCGGATTGTGAAACCCATACCGATTTTGAATCTCTCTGGACCGGCCCATTACCCGATGTAGTCGCCATTGCCACGCCGACCTCATTGCACGAAGACATGACCATTCGCGCCCTCAACGAGGGTTGTCACGTCATCCTCGAAAAACCCATGACCACCTCCCTCGCCTCGGCAGATCGCATGATCGCCCAGGCTGAAAAAAATAACCGCCGCATCTTTCTCTATCAACCCCACCGCCTCACACCCGAAACGCAAACCGCGCGAGAAATTATTCAAAGCGGCATACTGGGACCCGTCTACGCCATACACAGGGGCGTATATCGCTATGTGCGTCGAAACGACTGGCAGAGCTTGCGAAAAAACAGCGGCGGCATGCTCAACAACTACGGTGCGCATTACCTCGACCAACTCATCTATCTCTCGGACGACTCGGCGATCACAGAAGTCGATTGCAAACGCTGGGCAATTGCCACCCGGGGCGACGCCGACGACGTAGTCAAAGCCTGGCTCAAAAAAGAATCTGGCCAACTCTTAGACGTGCATATCAATCAAGCCACTGCCCATATCATGCCCCTCTGGCATATCTGTGGAAAATACGGCACAGCTATCCGCGAAGACAACGTATTCAAAGTAAGATATTACGACCCAGCAGAAGCACCCCCGCTAAACGTCATCGAAGGCGCAGCACCCGAACGCAGCTACGACAATTGGGACCGATTGCCCTGGCGTGAAGAAGATATCCCCATCACCCGGGACAAACAGCGCGACTTCTACGCCAACATCTACGACGTAATTGTCAACAACGCCACGCCCTATATACGCATAGAAGAATCGCGCGAACTCATGCGCGTCATGGACTTATGCCGCCAAAGTGCCAAATTCTGATCAGGATGTGCCGGATTAAAGGATATACAGGATAAAATCCGTAGATCGAACCAACGATACAATCAAACTATCAGGAGACACGATGAAACTTTCACTCACCTCTGTCATGCTTCCCCGATGGGATTTGGAAACCACATTCAAAAAATTGGAAAAACACGGTTACGAAGGCATTGAACTCCGCTGCCGATACAATCCCGAAGACCCCAATGCCGAATTGTTCTATTGGGGACGCCACCTCACGGATGTCAGCCCAGACAATATCCTGGACAAGGCAGCGCAGATACGCGACCTCTCAAACCAAACCGGCGTGCGCGTTTGCACCCTCGCATCCAATTTCACTTATGATAAGATCGAAATCATCGAAAAAATATTCAAAGGCGCGCGTGCAATCGACTCCGATAACCCACCCCTCATTCGCGTTGGTGCCCAGAGCCACGACCGCCAGGCGCCCTATATTCCCCAATTCCTCAAAGCGCGCGCGAGTTTTGCCGACCTGGTCGAAATGGCGCGCGATTACGGCGTCAAAATCATCTATGAAATTCACGTTGGCACCATCGCTGTGAGCGCATCTCGCACCATCGCCCTCTTAGAAAACCTCGATCCCAATCACATCGGTGCCATCTGGGATGTGCCCAACATGATCCGCGTGGGACTTGAAGACAGCAAAATGGGCCTCGAACTACTCGGCCCGTATCTCGCCCATGTACACATCGGCAATGCCACACCCGTGCAAACCGAGCGCGACGAGACCGGAAGCATGCAATGGGAATGGAATTTTAGCGACCTGCGAGAAGGCATGGCAGATATTCCCCAAATTATCCAGGACCTCAAAGACGTCGGATATCGGGGTTATATCTCACTTGAAGAATTTGGTCCCGGCGATGACGAAGAAAAAATCAGTTCCCAGGGCAACTATTTGAAATCCCTCATCAATTAACAAGGAGCACACTATGGTCCCCCTCATCAGCAGTCTCGTCTATGGCCCGCTCGGCGCGTGTCAATTGCCCCGCACATGGTGGAAAGTACTCACGCGCAACGCCGGTATTTTAGACGACGAATACCCCGACATGACGGATAATGGCCTCGATCCCCGCGTACTGCGCGCATTAAACCTGGATATCGACACCACATTGGCCTACTTGCGCGAAAACATGCCCTCGTACCTCGATTTTGAAGCCTGGATACTCGAACAGAGAGGCGATGACTTCTGGGGCTTTGAACAGCAAGACGCCATCGTCCGATGGAATGCGTTTATCCGCGCACGGCGACACCGCGGGGAAAAAATCGAAGAAACGTACACAGACACGGGCCTGCCGCGAGATGCGGGTATTGATTCTGCAACCGTACTCAACTGCCTTCAGGATTTGCAGTTATTTTACAAGCGCGACCTGTCCGAACTGCGCGGAAGCATTGTGCCACTCGTCGCCACAATTGATTTTGGTCCCCTCGGCGTACGCCAATTGCCCCGCACCTGGTACAAAATCCTCCTCCGCGCAAAAGGCCTGCTACACCCCGACTATCCCGACATGACAGAGAGCGGCCTGGACCCTCGCGTACTGCACGCATTAAATCTGGACATCGACGCCACATTAAACCACATCCGCACAAACCTGCCTACCTACCTCGAATTTGAAGGCTGGGTGTTCGAACAGTGCGGCGGTCAAATTCCCTCGCAAGCCGTTGACGAATGGAATGACTACTTGTGCAATCGCATCCACAACGACGCCAAACGCGCAGAAATCCGCGCAACCGTGGGATGTGGCGACATATCCTCAGCCGTCGTGCTCAACCACACCGAAGACTGGCATCTGGCACACCAGTGGCTCTTAAGTGCCGTGTGAAAAGGAGAAAAAACTATGTCTATCGAACTCGGCAAATTGTCCAATGGCGTGGCACTCACACAGGTGACCACAGACACGCGCGACAAATCCAACATCTACTGTGAACTGCCCTACTGCTCTGCTGACTCGCGCGTCTTTGTCTATGAACAAAAAAATTCAGACACCGCGCCCAACACCACCGAATACGTCGCCTGCGAATTTGGCACATGGGAAACCGAAATAATCGGTCGCGGTCTGGGCGGACCTGGCATGACCCACAGCGGTATCTTCTTCTATAAGCGCGTCATTCCCAACAAATGCCAAGAACTCGTGCGCGTTGACCTGCGCACGGGCAAACAGCGCGTCATCCATGAATTTCCCGAAGACCTTCAAACGCGCGGCCTGGGCACCCTATCGCCCAATGAACGCTATTACGCTTATGGCGTCACCATCAGCTATCACCCCAAAATGTTTGGCATAGAACTCGTCGATCTCGAAAAGGGAACGCGAGAAATCATCAACACCGACCCCGACATCTGCAACCCACACACACAATTTGAACCCACAGAAGGCAAACAAATCATGGTTCAGCACAACCGGGGCTGCGAATTCAAACCCGATGGCACCCGCCTCAAACTCGTCGGCGACGAAGGCGCCACCGAATACCTCGTCGATATACCCGACGGCAAAGTCACACGCCTTCAGGTCGGACTACCCCATACGCCGAGCATCACCGGACACGAAGCCTGGATCGCGGGCGCGAATGAAATCCTCCTATCCGTCCGCGCAGAAGGTGAGTACGCACCCGACAAGGGCAACCTCGTCAAAGTATCGGCAAACAAACCCCCAGAGCGCGTCGGCACGCCGGGCTATCGCTTCAACCACGTCGGCACCTCCCCGTGCGGGCAATACTTCTTCTGCGACGACTGGCAGGGCACCAGCAAACTCATCGTCGGCAATATCCAGACCGGCAAAACCGCGGTCGTATGCGAAGCCCATACATCCATGAGCACCGAGCAAAACACACACGGGCATCCCTATCTCTCGCCCGATCTCAAATGGCTCGTCTTCAACTCCGACCGCTCGGGCCATCCTCAAATCCACGTCGCATCCGTGCCTTCTGAGCTTATTGCTCAATTGAATTAGGAATTACTGAGCAATACTACACTCATTTATTTTACAAATCCAACAGGCACATTGATATCAAAACAATGTGCCTGTTTTTATTTTATAAAGTGTTCATTTTCGGACACCACTGTATCAAAATCGGACACTTATTACAAGGCGTTCATGGCGCGAATTTTCATAACTACTTGTAAAACATAGAAAAGAGACTTTGGCACAGAAATTGCTTATCTATTTCCCACACATCCTCTCATTTTCCCGACAATTTTTTGCCAGGAAAGGAGTATCACTGATGAACCGCAAAAAGTTATTAGTCTCCGTGAGATGGCTGGCACTCCTCTTTCTCTTATGTGGGAGTTGTAAAAAAAATGCTGTTGAAAATCAGCAAGATGAGGACGCCCTTAAACCCCATCTCTCATTGATTGATGAAATTACACTCGAACGCCCAGAGGCAGGACCCGCACTCAGGATGGCAAACTCTATTGCGATTATGGAGGGCTATATCATTATTTTAGATCACCCGAGAAGGAGTGTCGAAGTTTTTGACAGAGAGGGAAGCTATAAGGGGTCTATTGGCAGTCGCGGGGATGGAGAAGGTCAGTATAAGACACCTCGGGAACCAGCGATTATCCCCAATACTGACCAAATACTCATCCACGATCAAGGGGGAAAGAGGCAGACGCTTCGCTTCTCGATCAAAGGTAAATTTTTAGGACAATTAAAACGAAGACGCTCCATGTATCAAATGTTGGTTTCTGAAGATCACAATCTCATTCATACTTATGTTGACAGAAACAGAAACGGTATGCTTGGTGTCACCTCCCTTGACACAGGCGAAGACCTCGCCAAATTCAAAGTCAGCGAGGCTCAATATGGGAGGCTTTTATCTACTTTTCGGCGTCTTCAGGGTCTTGCTTATGACGAGGAGCGAAAAATCATATACGTTGCTCTCCCCTGGGAAGCTAAAGTGATGAGAATTGATCTGGCAACACAGGAATTTCTCACGCCCATAACCATAAATCATCCCAAATTCATCAACCTCAAATTAGATGAGATCAAAACTGAAAACGAATCATCAAAACCTCCAAACTTTGGTAATTTTAGCAAATTGTACGGCCTGTCTCTCCTGTCTTCGGGAGATATTTTACTCAGGTACATGTTTGCGGATCCAGCAAACAGTACTGCGCTTATACTTCTATCAAACCTGAGCGTGCAGCCTTCCATCCAGGAAGTAAAAAATGAATTGGGACACTATGTATTCACTTGCCATGAGCAGTCTGTCTATATGTATTCGCCTCCCACTCATGGCGAAGATACGAATGGCAGGATTCGCGTCTATCGTCTTATTGCCCCTCAGAAAGCCCCTACCGGCTAATGGTGTGAAAGTCAGCAAGTATCTCTTAATTGCAAGGATAACCGATGATTGCCAATTATTTCCGAACATGGTTTCGCAATGTAATCAAGTATAGAACGCATGCAGCCATTAACCTGTTGGGTTTAGGGATAGGGATTGCGTGCTGCTACCTTTGTGTGCTTTATCTCCTTTACGACTGGAGCTTTGATAGATTCCATCAAGACCATCATAGGATATATCGCGTTTCCGGAAAAATAAAATTTAGAGAAACAATAAGAGGGTACCCTAAGGCGGGCACCTGGACTGAGACGATAGCTTTTCCCGTTGCACTATCGTCCATGATATCTGCCGAGTTTCCGGAGATTGAGCTTACAACCCGTGTAACGAGTGACCTGGTGGATTGGGCCGTGGGTACTCACAAAGAGTTTCTGCGACCCATGGAAATCACTATCGGAATGCAAAAGGTCTTATTTGTAGATAAAAGTTTCGAGGAAATGTTCTCATTTCCCCTTATTCGCGGTACGTTCTTCTCGCGTCCAGAGCAAGTCGTGATCACACGTAGATTTGCTCAGACGCTTTCCAACGATATTGACAGTTTGATTGGCAAAGTATTATGGCTGCGATTTTCTCACAGTCTCTTTAAAGACCGGGAACCCATAGTAGCCCCTATTGAAATAGGGGGCATTATGGAAACCCCTCCCCGCAATTCGAGCCTGGATTTTGAGATACTTTTGCCATTGAGTATGTCTGCAACCTTTTTGAATAAGAAAGAAGGGGGATGGAAGTGGCGCTTTCAGTCCACACATTACATACGTCTGACAGACAATGTAAATATAGAGGACATGGAGGAAAAGCTCACGGAGCTTATCCGGAAACAATCCTCCTTCAATTCGCTATGGGACTTAGGGGGTTTTCAGGCCAGACTTCAATCCCTCACAGATGTGCATCACGAGCCTGGATTGCAGCAACGGGTATATGGCGTACGTCGAAGTACCAATCCCTTGTATGGATATATCCTCGGCGGTATGAGCGTCCTCGTGCTGTCTGTCGCTTGTCTAAATTACATACTCCTCTATGTGGGACGGTTCAACTCGCGTGCCAAAGAATTGAGCTTACGACAAGTCTTTGGCGCGAACCGACGACACCTTAGGCACCAGCTATTAGTCGAATGCTTTGGATACAGCATGTTGGCTTGCATCATAGGCCTGGCAGTCGCAGAGTTGGCCTCAAGTCCCCTCGAAGGCATTTTGCAAACACCCCTCATGTCCTCAACGGACCCCATTCAGACCGCGATCATTCTCCTATCGGTTGCCTGCTTTATTGGTCTGGTCACAGCCCTTTATCCGGCAGCCTTTATGTCGTCTGTGTCTGCCGTCAGCGTTTTGAGCAAAACAGCAAAAGCGGTCAGGTCTGGACCCTTTTTGAAGGTATTGATGGCCATCCAGTCCGGCGTGACATTGGTATTTGTGTTTTGCACAATCATTATCTTTGAACAGACTTTTTTTGTCATCACGACGGATCCAGGGTTTGAACCCACCAACCTGCTGAAGCTCGATATTGGCGAACTAAACGAAAATGAAATTGACCGTCTGCAAGCGTCTTTATCTGAGCATTCGCTCGTGATATCCTGCGTGCGGACGAACCCACCTCTCGGATGGTCAAACCGAATCCTGATGAAAGACAGCAGTGGCAACCTCATTGATGGAGTGACCCATTATCAAGTGGATGGTCCCTTTCTCGAGACCGTTGGGTTGCAACTCTTACAGGGAAAACCATTGTATCCCAATCCCATCCCGGGCGATGTGATTGTGAATGAAGCTTTCCAAAAGCACTTAACGTCTTCTGAGGCTATCGGGCAGTTAATTGAGCCAGCGAATGAGCGGTCAAAGTCACGAGTGTTCGGAGGAGGTGTAAGTGGCCGCATCGTCGGTGTGGTCAAAGACTTTCACTTCCAGGACTTGCGCCACACCGTCTCTCCTGCCATGATCACCATTGCTCAGGAGCCACCCAGACGATCAACTTCCCCCGGAGAAATATTAATTCGTATCCGGGAGGACAGTGCCGATGAGTTTATCTCTTATATCGAGAAGACCTGGAAAGACCTGCAAATTGGCGGGTTATTGACATTCTCCTTCGTAGAAGATGAAAGACAAAAATTTTACGCCAAAGAAATCAGTTGGAGCAAAATCGTCTCTGGCGCAGCCCTGTGCGCAGTCCTCATCGCGTCAATGGGTGCTCTGGGCATGATCTCCCTGTCTGTGGCGCGTAGAAGAAAGGAAATAGCCATCCGAAGGGTCATGGGCGCAGTGCCATCCAAAATAGCCAGTGGCATAGTGCTGAACTACGCACTACCCGGATTTGTAGCCGCCGTCATCGCACTCCCGCTCTCCTATTTCTTTATGGACGAATGGCTCTCGATATTTGCCTACCGCTTTCAATTCGGCATTGGCACGATTTTAACGGCGATCCTATTGGGCATCCTGCTTCCACTAATATGCGGTTTCTTACACGCGCTGAAGGTTGCCTCAGAGAGTCCCAGTGCTGCCCTGCGAGAGGACTGATTAACGAGAAGGGAATACAATATGTTTCGCAACTATATTCTTGCTACTCTGAGAAATTTACGCCACCAGAAGCCCTATGCCCTGATCAATCTGCTCGGCCTGGGACTGGGTATTGGTTGCTGTTATCTCTGTGTGCTGTATATCCTGCATGATTGGAGTTTTGATAGATTTCACCAGGACTCTGACCGCATATACCGAATCACGATGCATGCGAAATATATGCCTGACGAAAGGATGATGGGACCTTCTGCAGGAAAGGATACTCACACCGCGGGTTTCCCTTCTGCTTTGGCGCAAGTCGTGATTTCTCAGATTCCAGAGGTTGAAACGACAACTCGAATTGTGCTTGCATCTATAAAATGGCCCAACTGGAATATCGTGTCTGAAAGAGAAAATTTTCGCAGCATGGCTGAAATTCGCGTCAATGAAATTATTCTGGTGGATGAAAGTTTCTACGAAATGTTTTCCTTTCCTTTCATAAGCGGTAGTTTCCAAGCCAAATCAAACAGCATTGTATTAAGCGAAGATTTGACCGCAATGCTATCGAATAACGCAAACGACCTGATTGGCAAAACATTGTCCATTCAATCTGAACGATACAAAGACGAGGCGTCAATGCAGTCCGTGGTGGTCACTGGCATCATTGAATCGCCTCCGAGCAACTCCAACTTGCGGTTCAAAGCCCTCTTGCCCTTTCACCTGAGGACAAAACTGCTTGGACAAAAAAGGGAAGGATGGAGTTGGTGGAGCAATGGTAGTCTTTATTTTATCCGTCTGAAACCGGGAGCCGATATAGTTTCCATAGAAGAAAAACTCACACAAATCATCAAAAAACATCCTCATCCACTCTATGATCCCAATTCTCTTCGCATAAGACTACAACCCATCTCAGAACTCCACTACGATGAATTTCGTGGTGCTTACCGAGGCACAGGATTTCTGCCCGGGGTAAATCCCCTCTATGCCTACATCCTCCTCGGCATTAGCGTACTCATCTTGTCCGTCGCCTGTGTGAATTATTCGCTGCTCTACGCCGGAAGATTTAGCGCACGCGTGAAGGAATTTGGTCTCAGACAAATTCTGGGTGCAGCGCGCAACCACCTCGGCTATCAACTTTTATTCGAATGCTTCAGTTTCAGTCTCCTCGCCTGTATTGTCGGCTTGAGTTTCTCCGAATTGATGGCACCAACGCTTGAGGGAGTTCTACAAACGCAATTCACGTCCTTTGCCAATCCATTCACAACAGCTATCATCCTCATAACAATCGCATCTATAACTGGCTTCTCAACCTCCCTCTATCCCGCTGCGCTCATCTCATCGCTTTCGCCCCTAAGCATTGTTCGCAGAGACGCTAAGTTTGGCAGGTCTGGTCCCTTCTTGAAAGTCCTCATGGGCATTCAGTGTGGTATCACATTAAGCCTTGTATTTTCCGCGCTTGTCATGGCTCGGCAAGTTTATTTTTTAACGACAAATGACCTCGGCTTCAATATCCACAACCTGATCAGCGTGAATATCGAAGACCTGCGTTCAACAGGAGATCAAGCAGGCGTATTACAGCAATCTCTTGCCACTATCCCTGGTGTTATCTCTATTGCAAAAACCCGTCAGTCCATTGGATGGTCAAATTTCGCAAAATTGCGAGACGATAGCGGCAACACCATCGAAGAAGTAAACTACTTTCAGGTGGATAATAACTTTGTGAAAACAGTGGGATTGGAGATCTTGTACGGAAGAGGATTTGAGGAAGGAGAGCAAACGGGTCACGTCATCATCAATGAGTCATTGCAAAAACGGATGGGAATAACCAACCCCCTTGGACAGACCCTATCCCCGACGGAAAATCGCTCGCGGTTATTTGGAAACGCCTCCAGTGGTCAGATCGTGGGCGTTGTAAAAGATTTCCACTTTCGAGACTTGCACCACAGTGTCTCACCGACTTTGATCACCATAGCCGAACCAGGACAGAGGAGAACGGATAGATTTCGAGAAATGTTGATCCGAATTGATGCGGAAAGAACAGCGGAAGTTCTGAACCACCTCCGCATTGCCTGGGAAGCCCTGGGGACTGGAAAACCATTGCGGTTTTCGTTTGTAAAAGAAAACTTAAAAAACGCATATACCCATGAAACGAGATGGAGTGCCCTCGTTGCTGGCGCGTCTCTATGTGCTATTCTCATCGCCTCAATGGGCACACTCGGCATGGTCTCGTTATCTGTTGCACGCAGAGAAAAAGAGATCGCATTGAGAAAAATCCTGGGCGCATCCCCCTCCAAAATTGCGGAAGGCATTGTCTTCAGTCTGACAGCTCCCGGCTTCCTGTCTGTGATTATAGCCTTACCTCTGGCCTATTTCTTAATGGAACACTGGTGGTTGTCAAATTTTCCGTATCGGATCGAAATGGGCGTTGGCACAGTATTGAGCGCGATTCTCGTAGGCGTCCTCCTTCCCATCGCAGGGGGATTCTTACATTCGTTCCGCGTCGCATCTCGAAGTCCTATCAATGCCCTTCGCGAGGACTGATACACAAATCTCTGTCTTTCATTCTCTCGATAACTATATTATACAGTCTTCAAATAACCCACAACCAAAAGGAGTATACATGAGCGAAAGACCCAATATTCTATTTATCATGACCGACGACCATGCATCGCATGCCATGAGTTGTTATAACAGTCGGATTAACGAAACGCCCAACCTGGACCGCATCGCAGAAGGCGGCATGCGCTTTAACAACTGCTTTTGCACCAACTCGATCTGCGCGCCGAGCCGGGCGGTAATCTTGACCGGCACGTACAATCACATCAACGGCGTAACCACATTGCGCACAAACCTGGACGGGCGACAGGTCACATTTCCCAAACTCCTGCAAGCAGCGGGATACCAGACCGCAATGGTGGGCAAATGGCATCTCGGGCACGGCGGGCACAATGACCCCACTGGATTTGACTACTGGAACGTACTACCCGGCCAGGGCGCCTATCACAACCCCATGATGTACGACATGGGCAAAGAAGTCCACTACGAGGGATACACCACAGACATCATAACCGACCTCGCACTGGACTGGCTAAAAGACCGCGACAAAAACAGACCATTCATGCTCATGTATCACCACAAAGCACCCCATCGCCCCTGGGAGCCAGACGACAAACACGCGGACATGTATGAAGACATCGACATCCCCGAACCCGAAACCCTGTGGGACGACTACAGCAACCGCGCCACAGCCGCATCTCAGGCTGAAATGCGCGTCAACCGGGACCTGAACCCTCGCGACCTGAAACAACCCGTACCCGAAGGCTTGACCCCCGAAGAAGACATGAAATGGAAATACCAGCGCTACATCAAAGACTACTTGCGCTGCGTGGCATCCGTCGATGACAACGTCGGCCGCGTACTGGACTACCTGGACGAAGAAGGACTGACCGACAACACCATCGTCGTCTATACATCGGACCAGGGCTTCTACCTCGGCGACCACGGTTGGTACGACAAACGCTTCATGTACGAAGAATCCCTCCGCATGCCATTCCTCATCCGGTACCCCAAAGAAATCAAAGCCGGCAGTGTATGCGATGACATGATCCTCAACGTAGATTTCGCATCCACATTTCTGGACTATGCCGGAATAAACATCCCCAGCCATTTTCAGGGACACAGCATGCGCCCCCTGTTAAATGGCGACCGACCCGCCTACTGGCGCGCCTCAATGTATTACCGATACTGGATGCACCTGAACGGACACAATATCTACGCACACTACGGAGTCAGAACGCATCGGCACAAACTCATCTACTATTACGCCGACGGATGTGGACAAGAAGGCGCCTCGGACGACGCCCGAGAACCAGAATGGGAATTATTTGACCTGGACAAAGACCCGTATGAACTGAACAGTGTCTATCACAACCCGGAATACGCAGAAATAGTCGCCGAACTAAAAGACGAACTCCACCGCTTGCAGGACGAAGTGGGGGATGAGCGATACGAGAAAGACGTGTAAGAGGAACCTTTAATGCCCAATGTCGTATTCATCATGACCGACAACCAGGGGGCATGGACCCTGGGCTGTTATGGCAACCCGGACATACAAACCCCCAACATCGACAGACTCGCAAATGAGGGAATTCGGTTCTCAAACGCCTATTGCGTCAACTCGGTCTGCTCGCCCAGCCGCGCCACATTCATGACCGGACTGATCCCCTCCCAACACGGCGTACACTGCTACCTCGGCGGAGAAAAACCAGACGCTCAGATGGGGCCAGACGCGTACTGCACCATTCGCGAATTTGCAAACCTCCCCCGCGTAATGGCAGATGCAGGACATGTATGCGGACTGAGCGGAAAATGGCACCTCGGAGACAGTCTGCGGCCCCAGGAGGGATTCTCATACTGGTTTACCCGACCAAAGGGACACACCACCACATTTTACGACGACGAATGGATCTGGCAAAACCGGGTCTATACCGAACCCCGATACACAACCGAAGCCATAACAGAACACGCCCTGGACTTCCTGCGACAAAACCACCACCAGCCATTCTTCCTCTACGTAGCGTACAACGGTCCCTACGGCCTGGGAACAAGCATGCTGGAAACACATCTCAACCGGCATACCGAATATTACGCAGACAAAGAACTGCCGAGCTTCCCCAGAGAACCAGTTCATCCCTGGCTACGCAGCAACCGGGACATGATCAACAACCCGGTAAGCATTCGCGGATATGCCGCAGCGGTAAGCGGAGTAGATGATGGGGTAGGCGAAATAACAAACGCCTTAAAAGAATACGGCCTGGAAGAAGACACACTGGTAATTTTCACAGCGGATCAGGGCTGGTGCGGGGGACATCACGGAATGTGGGGCATGGGAGACCACTCCCGACCATTACATACATTTGAAGAAACCATCCACATCCCACTGATATTCCGCCAGCCCGGACGGATACCGTCGGGCAGGGTATTTGAAGGGAGGACATGCAACTACGACTTCTTCCCATCCGTACTGGACCATCTGGAATTGCGGAATCGGATCGCCGACAACCCCAATCTCCCCGGCACAAGTTATGCCCCAGCACTCACAGGAGAGGAAATAACGTGGAATAATGAGATCTTCCACGAATTTGAAAACACGCGCCTGGTGCGAAATGACCGCTGGAAATACACCTGGCGTCACCCAGATGGCCCGGATGAACTGTACGATATGCAGGCCGACCCAGGAGAACGCAACAACCTGGCGAACCGCTCCCACGCAACAGTCATCAACGAATGTCGCAACCGGATCCAGAACTTCTTGAACCAGTACGCAGACCCCCAGTACGACCTGTGGCGCGGGGGACGCTCCAAAGCGGGGCGAATCCGATAACGGGACCTCATCCCAGTTAAATGAGATCTGGTCAGCACCCAGGGTCCAAAGGGTAAAGCACCAGAAAAAAAGACACCGATATATGGTGTCTTTTTTGTATCAACCGTAAAACGCCTTAGTCGGCCGCCTGCGCGTCCATTCCTTCAGTGGGTCGGGGTCGGCGGAAAGCCACCACCGCGACCTGTCGCAATATCCCCCGCAGATCGTCCAGAAAGGTGTAGAAAAGCGGTACCACAAACAGAGTGAGAAGCGTAGAACAGAGCAGCCCGCCCATCATAGTGCGACCCAGAGGCGCGTAAGGTGTCCCCAGCATAGAACTGTTCCCCAGTGCCATAGGCATCAAACCAAACACCGTGGTAAACGTCGTCATCAAAATCGGCCGGAACCGATTAAACCCGGCTTCCAGAATGGCCTCGTCACGTGCCATCCCCTCCGCGCGAAGTCGATTAATCATATCCACCAGCACAATGGCATTGTTCACCACTACCCCAACCAATACAATAAGTCCCACCTGCGCCATCGGATTCATCGCTGTATCCCACAAGTAGAGCGTCCAATAGACCCCCAGAAAAGAAAATGGGACAGCCAGTAACACTGAAAAGGGCAGGATAATGGATTCGAAGAGCACCCCCATGAGCAAAAATACGAAGGTGATGGCCAGAATGATTGCAAAATTCATCATGTCATTTTCTTCTCGATACCGCTGTCCCTCCGTACCCCGATCCCAAGAATACCCATAGGGAAGCGACATGCCGTCCATCACCCGATCAATATCTGTGAAGAGCGTCTTTAGATCATCCTCCATGGTAAAACACTTCAGCCTAATTCGCATCTTTCCGTCAATCCGCCGAATGGTCCCTGGCCCTTCGGTCACCCTGAATGAAGCAAAGGCGGACAGGGGAATACTCTGCCCGTCCCTGGAAGTAAACATATAATTTTTCAACTGCGCCACCTGCTGCCGGTCCACCTCTCGCAACCGAAGCCGAACTTCCACTTCCCGGTCGTCCGACTTGTAACGCGGCAGAAAGGTCCCCCGAAGTTGAAATCCGATACTCTGCCCCACTTCCTGCGCATTAATCCCGTATTTTTTAGCCCGATCCCGATTGATCACGACCTGCACCTCCGGTTCGGCCCGCTCCAGATCGTTTTCGATGTTTACAATCTCAGGGAGGGTCTGTAGCCGACGTTCCGCCTCCTCCACCAGGGGGATCAGCCCCTCCTGATCTTCACCGTAGAGAAACACCTTGATATTGGCATCGGTGTTCACCGCCTGTGAATTGTTGGTATTCACAGACCTTCGGACGCCCACATGCTTGGGGAAGTTCTCCTTCATATCTTTGATCACGTCCTTTTTGCTCATGCGCTGGTCCAGAGGAAAACCAATTTTCGCCCTCGCATCTCGATAAACCGTGTACCACCATTCCTCGGCGTCCTGATGATGGAGAAAAGCCTGGATACGCAGACCCGTTTTCCAGTAACTCAGCCGGATCGTTCGAACCCCATAGAGTTCCCGTCTGGCTTCAAAATAGGCCTCGTATTCGGCCCCCAGCTTGCTGATATCCTCAAAGGTGAAAAAAGGCGGCGGATAGGCCCGAACATAGACCTCGTTGAGGTTAAATCCGCCCGCGTTGGCCGTCTTCACCTTTTCCAGCGGATAAAGCATGGTGGCCATCATCCCCACCACAATCAAGGTCGTATCTCGCCGGTGTGTCACGGTCCAGGATAACATGCGGTGATAAGTGTCTCGCATCCAGCGAATCACCCTCAGGTCTGCCTTAATATCGCGCCCGCCAAATCGCTTGGCCGCAAGTGGGATAAACAACAAGGCGACAAACAAAGACCCGACAAGCGCCACCACCACAGGCATTCCGATGCGGGCGAGTTGGAAGGTGAGGTTCCTGCTTCCACCCATTAAGATCAGGGGCAAAAACACGACCACGGTGGTTAAGGTGGCCATTGTAATGGCCAGCCCCACCTCACTGGCCCCACCAATAGACGCTTCGTAGGGAGCGTCACCCTTTGCCCGCCTCCGGTAGATATTTTCAACAATCACAATCGCATTATCGACCACCATCCCCACCCCCACCATCAGCCCCATCATCGTGAAGAGATTGAGCGTCCATCCCACAAAATACAACGCTGTCGTCGTGATCATCAAACAAAGCGGAATAGCCAGCGTGATCAACGCGGTCATGCGCATAGACCGAAGGAACAACAGCAGCACCAGGGCGGCGAAAAATCCGCCCCAGAGACCGGTGTTCCGCAGATTGCGGATCGACTCTCCGACCACCTTACCCTGATTAAAAAAAGCGTCAAATTCGATATCCGTTCTGCTCTCGATCTGGTCTAAAGCGGCCTGGACCCGGTTGCACACATCCACCAAATTTTCGCCGGGTTCCCGAAACACGCCAAGATTGATGGCGGGCTTGCCGTCGATGCGCTGATACCACTGCCGATCGGGCACATCGTAAGCCACTTGGGCCACATCTTTTAAGCGAACCTCACTGTCCTGGGTCGGGATCAGGATATTTTCTATCTCTGACAGGCTGTGGTATTTCGCCATAGAGCGGACGAAAAATTTCTTGCCACCTTCCTGGACATAGCCTCCCGTGAGCGAGAAATTGTCTGATCGCAGCCCCATCACCAGTTGGAAGGGCTGCACCCCTCGCGTCACCATCTTTTCCACATCGATCTCCACCAGTACCTCGTTGCGATTCACCCCCCACAACTGCACCTGAGCTACCCCTTCCAGTCGCTCCAGGGGCCTTTTGATGTGGAGATCGGAAAAATAATACGGATCTTCTATCCCATCGGGCAGTGCCACCCCCACCCACATCACTTCCATGTCGGTATCTGGATTCCACTTCCACACAAAGGTGTGATCCCGCACCTCCTCGGGCAGGTCGATCTTGGCACGATCCAGGCGATCCACCAGTTGATTATAAGCCAATTGCATATTTGCATCTTCCCGCAGCCAGACCCCCATCCACAGGCCCCACTGAGAACTTGCGAAACTTTCAAAGCCTCTGACCCCCTTCACCGTGCGGATGTGCTCCTCAACGGGCCTTCGAATTTGCCGGTCAATCTCCTGGGGCGCCAGGCCCGGAAAGTCCACCCCGACCCAGAGCCATCGGTTTTCCCAGCCACTGGGGAAGGCCTGCGACTGAAGTCGAACATAAGACACCAAACCCACCACCAGCAACGCCACAAGCGTCACCGTGACCATCACCGGACGCGTGACCGAGATGCGTGGCAGAAAAGAGGAATGGGTTTTCAAGGCATTTCTCCTTAGTCCAGGGCTGGTCTTCTGACCTGTCTATTCATCCGACAAAGTAATACATCCAAAAGTTTCGCAATCATGCCATTTACATCAGCTTCCGGGATGTATCCTGCTCCAATAAGGAGAAAAAAGAAAAACCCATTATTAAATGGGTTGTATTAAATACCTCTGATATGGATAGGCCAGACCGATGGGTCTGCCCTTTTTGATGAGCGCAAGCGCCCCTTTACGCCTCCCAAATCAGTGCCAGCGCGCCCGTATAGCTATGCACAAAATTGCGCCCGCCCACAGGTGCCAGCTCTGAATTGCCAAAAAAGCCAGCCATTGGAAAAGCGCCCAGGTGTTTTCGAATCACCAGAACATCGTGATCGGGCTGTCCGTAAAGCCCAAATCCGCGTCCCATACAGTTAAAATACAAACCACATGTATTGGACGGACGCCCGACAGACTGCCGCAACTCCTGCATCACCTTCACCATATCTTCGTGCCCCGCGTGGGGCGTGCGCCGATTAAATTGAATGGTCTGCCCCACAGACACCTGTTCATTAACCGCAATCGCGCCCGAATGCTCGTCTATATGCGTCAGACTGCGAATTAAAAAATCGCCTCGCCCCCGTTCGGTTGCGTATTCATCCATCGCCAGCCCCACAAAAATATTGTTGCGCAAATCGGCCCTCTCCTCTGCCGAAAGCGTATTGAGCGCCTCCTTCAGCGCATCAATAGCTGGAACAAATGCAATCTGCTGAATCACATTGCCTTCGGCTCTGGTAATCGCATAAGCCTGCCCAAACGGCTGGCAACCTTGTGCCACCCCCGTAGCCACCTTGACCCCGGACAACAGCGCCACCACCACCCCGTGTTCACCAATCCACCGGCCACACCATTGCAATGTCCGCGGCGACGTTGAACCCCAGGGCCACGGATTGCCCGATGCGACACCTCCCACAACGGGCACATCGCCAGCCACCTCGGCAATCTGTTCAAGACAGACCGCCGGATTGGAGTAAATCCCACACATAAGCACCAGCAACGCATCCTCTGTTCCCTGAGCTACCACCTGCTCGCCAATACTGACCCCTGCATCGTCACCCTCAGCCACAAGAGGTATCACCTCAAGATGATCTCCCCCCAACACCAGCACAGCCACCCCTGGCTCGCGATCATTCTCTCGGGCATCTGTCAAAACACCCATGCCACTGCATCCAAATACAGCCTCTGTCTCCACCCGATCAATAACAACATCGACCATGGCAGCTGCATCGCCCATGTGGTGATAGGTCAAAAAAAGAAACGCAGCATCAACCGCGGCATCGCCCAGACCCTTCATCGCTTCAGACAAAGCGGCCTCAACAGCGTACATGCCATCGGCATCATTTGAATGTCCAGCTCCGGATCGCAGCATATCTTCTCCACGGCAAAAACAAATTTAAAAAAATAGCGTCAGGCAATATAGAGGCAAAAAACCGCAGATCAAACGATTTCCGAACCGATCTTTTTGAGCAGATGTATTGGATTTGCTTCCCATGCTATATTACTATAACAATACTTGCCACACACATGTAAATACCTTATATTAAATTGCTCTAAAATTACAGCTCTAAATCCCTATAAAACTCCCCAAAGAGCCTACCCAATGAATCTGAATCACAGCCTCCACAACGACACAGTAAAACACGTTGATCTCTCTTTTTACGTCGAAGTGCAAAAAGACAATTCCGTTGATCAGGTCATCACCAAAATGCAGAATAGTCAGCGCAAATGCGCGCTGGTCATGGACCAGGGCAAACTGATCGGCATTTTTACAGCGCACGATATTGCCCGCCGCGTGATCGATCAATCCGAAGTACTCAACGAGCCTATAGAAACGATCATGACCCCCGATCCGCTCACCTTGCAATCGGATATCACACTAATTGAAGCCATCCGATTTATGAGCGACAAGCCCCACCGCTATATGCCCGTCGTAGATGCAGAAGGGCGCGTATTGGGCACACTGACACACTATGCCATCATCAAATACATGAGCGATCACTTTCCAGAAGAAATCTACAACTTACCGCCAACCCCCGACCACTTTGCCAGCGCTCGGGCTGGTGCCTAAAATACTTCAGGAGGATTTATGGCCGAAATAGACATTGAAGAAACGGCCGAATCGGCGCTTTTCGAACTGTCCGAAATCGAATCAATTGCCATTCGCTTTGCAGGTGATTCTGGCGATGGCAGTCAGCTCATCGGCAAAGAATTTGCCAACACCTCGGCAATCGTCGGCAATGACATCAGTACCCTGCCGGACTTTCCCGCTGAAATCCGCGCACCTGCCGGCACATTGCCCGGCGTTAGCGGGTTTCAAATTCACATATCCAGCGAAGACATATACACCCCCGGCGATGAACCCCAGGTCCTCGTTGCCATGAACCCGGCAGCACTCAAAGCCAATGTCAACGACCTTCCAGACGGCGGCATCATCATTGCCAACACAGACAACTTCACGCGCAACAACCTGCGCAAAGCTGGATACGATGGCGACCCCCTCGAAGGCAATGACCTCTCCAATTACCGCGTGGTTAAAGTACCCCTCACCACGTTGCACAAAGAAGCCGTCGCACACGTTGAGGGCCTGAGCAATCGCCAGATTGACATGATGAAAAACTTCTTCGCACTGGGCCTGTCCTACTGGATATTTGACCGCCCGATCGAGCCTACCATTCGCATGCTCGAAAAGAAATTTCAGGGCAAAGACGAAATCATCGACGGCAATGTGAGCACCCTGAAAGCCGGCTACAACTTTGGTGAAACAGTCGAAGAATTTCAGGTTCAGTACCAGGTCAAAAAAGCCGTCGTCTCACCGGGCACTTATCGCGCCGTCACGGGTACACAAGCCACGGCAATAGGCATGGTCACCGCGGCACACAAAGCCGGCAAAACCCTCTTTTACGGCAGCTATCCCATCACGCCGGCCAGCGCGGTGCTCGAAGAATTGGCCGCATTGAAAAATTTTGACGTGCGAACCTTTCAGGCAGAAGATGAAATTTCCGCATTGGGCTCAGTCATTGGCGCTGCTTTTGGAGGCGCGTTTGCCGCCACGGGCACCAGTGGCCCCGGCATCGCACTGAAAAGCGAAGCCATGAACCTCGCCCTGATGATGGAATTGCCCCTCGTTATCTGCGACTTTCAGCGCGGCGGCCCCAGCACGGGTATGCCCACCAAAACAGAGCAATCAGACCTGCTCCAATGCATGTTTGGTCGCAATGGCGACAGTCCCATCCCCATTGTCTCACCGGCCACGCCCTCAGACTGCTTTGACATGGTCATCGAAGCGTTTCGCATCGCCGTTGAAACCATGAGCCCGGTCATTTTCCTCTCCGATGGATACCTCAACACCAGCGCTGAACCGTGGAAAATTCCCGATCCGGATGATATTCCGACCATACAGACCGAGCACAGAACCGATCCCGAGGGCTTCTTGCCCTATCTACGAGATCCAAAAACTCTATCTCGTCCCTGGGTATTGCCGGGCACGCCGGGCCTTGAACACAGACTGGGTGGACTGGGCAAAGAAGACGGCACGGGCAATGTATCCTACGACCCGGATGACAACCAGCACATGGCGAACATACGCGCCGAACGCCTGGCGCGCATTGCCGACCGCATTCCCCTCCAGCACGTCATGGGGCCCAAATCGGGCGATCTGCTCGTCCTGGGCTGGGGATGTACTTATGGTGCGATCCGGTCGGGAGTGCGCCGAATGCGACAGCAGGGCTATTCGGTTGCCGCGGCGCATCTGCGCTACCTCAACCCATTCCCCAAAAACCTGGGCGCAATACTATCGAGTTACAAAACCGTACTCGTGCCCGAACTCAACATGGGACAGTTGTCTTTGCTGCTCCAGGCCAGATATCCCACACAGGTCATCGTCCCCTTCAATAAAGTTCAGGGATTGCCCTTCAAAATTACAGAAATCTCCGGCAAAATTGCCGAAATACTGGGTGCTCCAAAGAGCGCATCGTTATAGAGGAATCCAAACATGGCAGACGCTATTGAAACACTGACGCGAAAAGACTTCGTATCCGACCAGGAAGTGCGCTGGTGCCCCGGTTGTGGTGATTACGCCATCCTCGCACAGATGCAGCGCGTGTTGCCCGAAATGGGCATTGCGCGGGAAGATATGGTCTTTATATCGGGCATCGGTTGCTCCAGCCGCTTCCCCTATTACATGAACACGTACGGTCTGCACACCATTCACGGTCGTGCGGCAACCGTGGCGACTGGCCTCAAAGTGGCCAATCCCGACCTGCATGTGTGGGTAATCACCGGCGATGGCGACAGCCTATCCATAGGTGGCAATCACCTGTTGCATGTGCTGCGTCGCAACGTCGATCTCAACATCATACTCTTCAACAATGCGATCTACGGCCTCACCAAAGGACAATACTCACCTACATCGCCGCCGGGCACGCGCACCTATTCGTCGCCCATGGGCTCTGTGGAACAGGACTTCAATGCCATCTCCGTTGCCCTGGCAGCCGAAGCCACCTTTGTCGCCCGCAGTGTTGACCGCAACACCAAGCACATGGCCGAGATTCTCAAACGCGCCACCGAACACCGCGGCACATCCTTTGTCGAAATTTACCAGAACTGCAACATCTACAACGACGGTGCCTGGTTTTTTGCCACCGAGGCAGATGTCAAAGACGATCAAACCGTGATCCTCGAACACGGCCAACCCATCATTTTTGGCAAAGACCGCGACAAAGGCATCCGCGTCAATGGACTCGCACCCGAAGTCGTAACCCTGGGCAATGGCGTATCGGAAAGCGACTTGCTCACACACGACGAAACCCTGGATAATCCAGCCCATGCGTATTTGCTCAGCCGTCTCACACATCCGGAATATCCGGTGCCATTCGGCGTATTTCGCTGTGTAGAACGTCCAATTTACGAAGAGCAAATCATCGCACAGGGCCGCCAGGCAGTTGAAGAGCGCGGCGCAGGCGATCTCAATGCCCTGTATCACGCGACAGACACCTGGATTGTTCCCGAAGGTCCCGACGCCGAAACCGTGCAAGAAGTCCACGAAGAATTGCCCACATCGAATATCATTCCCGATATCGAACAAGAAGACCCCATGGCACCGCGCACCGCGCTTCAGCAACTGCTCTACGACCCCATCTCATCCCTCGACCTGCCAGCACCCGAATGCGTATCTGCTGAGACCTCGGTAGCCGATGCCGTCGAGACCATGCGCAGTAAAAATCTGGGATGTTTGCTGGTCGTTGACAAACAGGGCTTGTTGCGCGGCATATTCGCACAGGGCGATCTCTTTGAAAAAGTTGCCGGGCGCGATATAGACCTGACAAAAATAACGGTCGATAGCCTGATGACCAAAGACCCCACCGCATTGAAAACATCTGATCCCATCGGTCACCTCCTGCACCTGATGTCTCTGCACGGCTTTCGCCACATACCCATTGTAGATCCCGATGGATGTCCCGTGGGTCTGGCATCCTTTAAAGTCATGCTCAAGTTCACCGGCGGTCTCTTCTCAGACAACATATCGCCCAACTAACGCGCGTCAACATCACAGCGCAAAAAGAGTCCGCAAGCACCTCGCGGACTCTTTTTTATTGGAGAAAAAATGAACGATGGCATCATCGGCTCGGGCGGTATGGCGAGTCATAATAAAAGAGGAAAACACGCCGTGAGCACCGCTGCCGAACGCGACTATCTGTTGGGAACAAATGACGAGGAACTGCACCGCCTGCAAGCGCAACACAATGCATGGCAGGCCGAAACCACAGACTTGTGGGATCGCGCCGCCTTTCGCGCTGGACAAACGATTCTCGACCTCGGTTGTGGCCCGGGCTTTACGAGTTTAGAACTGGGCGAGCGCGTGGGCGCAGGTGGGCGCGTTCTGGCCGTGGATGGATCAAAAAAATTCGCGAATTTTCTCCGACACCGCGCTGCATCAGCCAGTATGACGCAAATCGAGGTCGTCGTAGCGGATGTCCGCACCCTTGACCTGCCAGCCGCTTCTATAGACGCTGTGTTCGCTCGTTGGCTACTCTGCTTCATAAAAGAGCCACAAAAGGTGATTGAGCAGGTAGCCCGCATGCTTAAAAGGGGCGGACGCCTGCTCGTTATGGATTACTGCGCTTATGGGGCATTTGTCGCCCAGATCCAATACCCCCACTTGCGACGCGTGCTACAGGCGGTACACAGGAGCTTCGGCGATGGACTCAAAATCGGCGATAAGCTACCGCACCTCATGGAACGTTGTGGCCTGGAGGTCGTGGAAGTCATTCCCATCGGCGGCATTGCCCGCCCGGGCAACCGCATCTGGTGCTGGATAGAAGATTTCTTGCGCATGTATTTGCCCGAACTCGTGGCACGCGGCGCATTGCGCGAAGAAGATTGCGCGGCGCATTGGGAAGAATGGCAAACAAATGCCCGCGATCCACAAGCCAATATTTCATCGCCATCAATGGTCGGCGTAATTGGCGTCAAGATCTAAGTTTGGAGGAAAAATGAACGACATTCGCATTGGCATCATCGGCTCAGGCGGTATGGCGAGTCGCCATGCCCAGCACTTTTCCCGAACAGATGGCTTTGAACTCATTGCCATTGCTGCGCGAAACATAGAAACCGGGCCAGCACTCGCCAACAAGCACGGTATAGATTACTTACCGACCTATCGGGAAATACTCAAACGCGACGACATCGACGCCATCGCAATATGCACCTACAACGACACCCACAGTGAAATCGCCCTTGCCGCACTCGATGCAAACAAACACGTTTTTACCGAATATCCCGCGGCGCGCAATATCGATGAAGCGCAACAATTGCTTTCCAGAATCGACCAGTCGTCCCTTGTGCTCAGAGTTGGCCACAACGAAGTACTCTCGCCCTCTCACCGGACACTCAAACGACAAACAGCCCAAACGGGAAATCTCATAACCGCACTATTCACCCGCCTCACCCCGGGCCGTGGTCAACGTCCCGAAATCCTCTTTAATATCTCCATATCGGGTCCACCAGCCCTCTTTTTTGTCTATAACATCTATCCACTCGTCGATTGTTTTGGTCCCGCCACCTGGGTTGAAGCCGCTGCCCACTATGAAAATCTGCGCGATGACAGCACCTACGATAGCTTTGCAAATTCCGTCGCAGTCGGTTTTGAAAACGGCGGTATTGGTCAGTGGAACTGGACCGGTGGCATCGAAATTTCCGATGCCGAAGAATATCGCCACATCGTCATGACAGACGGGACGCTCATCAACAGAGGCGATGGCTGGCACCTCTCGACAAAATCAGGCGAACACGACCTGCCCGCAGCCGAATCATTGGACATCACAATCCAAACCCAATTCCTCAGTGATATCCACAATGGCAACTGGCAAACCGACGCGCGCACAGCCATCAACGCCGCGCTGATCGGTCTCGCAGCCGAACGATCAATTGAGGAAAACCGCCGCATAATCCTCTCAGAACTGATCTAAACGCTACACCTTCGGAACCTGCATCCCACAAGGACGTTTAATCCTACGAAAAAGTCATTAGAAAATTTCTACACTAAACCAGAGAAAGGCACGCCAATGAGATCATTTTCCAGGCTTTTATGCCTCGTCTGCATCGTGTTTACTGCTACCAGCGTTCGGGCCGAGACCTCATTACTACAGGCCATGCGGGAAGAACTGACCCGCTCCTTCAGTTCGCTCCAGAAGCAGCCGGTCCCACCCTACTACCTCAGCTATGAAATCACCGAGACGCAGGGAATCAGCGTCGAAGCCTCCTTCGGCGTGCTCACCTACAGCCGCGAATCGCAGCGGCGGCGGCTCGATATCGATCTGCGCGTGGGGGACTACGCCTTCGACAATACGCATCAGGTCCGCGGTGGCCCCCGCAATTGGTCCGATCGCTATTCGAGAATCGAAATTCCCATTGAGGATGATCCGGACGCCATCCGCAGCGTGCTCTGGTACCACACCGACAAAAAGTACAAACGCGCCATTGAAAAGCTAACCACGGTCAAGACCAATGTCCGGGTCAAGGTAGAAGAGGAAGACCAGTCGGACGATTTTTCCAAAGAGCCGGTCGAGCACTATGTGGAAGACATCGCCTCCTTCGACATCCCCCGCGACGAATGGGAAGCCAGGCTCAAGAAATACACGGCCCCCTTCGCCCAATACGGAGACATCTACGAAGCCGAAGCCAGCCTCTCGGCTAATATCTCGACCCGCCAATACGTCAACAGCGAGGGCAGCAAGATCCAGACCTCACAAGTACTCTACCGACTGTTCATCTACGCCTTTACCAAGGCCGACGACGGCATGGAATTGCCGCGCTACGAATCCTTCTCGGCCTTTACCCCGGAGGGTTTGCCCAGCGACGATGAGGTCCTCGCTCTGGTAGAGCGCATAATTGCTGACTTGCACGCCCTGCGCGACGCCCCTATAGTAGCCCCCTACACCGGTCCAGCGATTCTCTCGGGCCGCGCCAGCGGCGTTCTCTTCCACGAAATTTTCGGACACCGCATCGAGGGCCACCGCCAGAAACGCGAGGACGAGGGCCAGACCTTCAAAAAGAAAATAGGAGAAAAAGTCCTGCCCGAGACCTTCTCAGTTTACTTCGATCCCACTCAGACGAGCAGTGCTGGCAAGGATCTGGTAGGAGCCTACGCATACGACAATCAGGGCGTCAAGGCGCGGCGGGTCGTCGTCGTCGAAAACGGGATTTTCCGCCGCTTCCTCATGTCGCGTTCCCCGATCGAGAACTTCCCCAACTCCAACGGCCACGGACGCAAGCAGCCGGGCTATGCCCCCGTAGCGCGCCAGTCCAACCTCATTGTCGAGACCTCGGAGCCGCTGACCCGGGACCAGCTCAAGGAAATGCTCATCGAACAGTGTCGCAGGGAAGACAAGGCATTCGGCCTCTATTTCGAGGATATCCAGGGGGGCTTCACCATCACGGGCCGCACCTTCCCCAACGCCTTCAACGTGCTTCCCATCATGGTGTACCGCATTTATACCGACGGACGCGAGGAACTCGTGCGCGGAGTTGACCTGATCGGCACGCCGCTCACTGCCTTCAGCCAGATCGCCGCTGCTGACGATCAGACCGGCGTATTCAACGGCATATGCGGCGCCGAGTCGGGAGGCGTACCCGTGGCCGCGGTCTCTCCCGGCATATTCATCTCGCAGATTGAAGTGCAGAAGAAAGAGAAATCCCAGGAGCGCCGGCCTATCCTCGAATCACCTTTCTCCGAGTCCGCTGAAGAATCGGACCTCCCTTGAGCTTTTCCATCCAGCAGGAGCCATCCCATGTACAAAAGAACCTTCATCCACGTTATAGCTATCTTCCTGGCGTTTTCCGCGGTCCACGCCGAAGACGACATTCTGCAACGCGCCCTGCGCGACGAATTGGCGCGCTCAATGCAACAACTTCAGCTCGAAGACCTGGAGCGACCCTACTTCATTTCCTACCGCGTGCGCGAAGTGAAATCCAAAAGCAGTTCAGCGACCTTCGGCAGTCTGCTCAACAGCAGTGAGAGGCACTCGCGCGAACTCAGTGTCGAAGTGCGGGTCGGAGACTACGCCCTCGACAACACCAACTTCCGCTCGTTCTCTTTCGGTCGTACGGGCGTAGTGTACATGTACGGGGGCAGCGTGCAATTGCCCCTTGAGGACAACTACGACGAGTTGCGACGCAAGATATGGCTGGCCACCGACGGTGCCTACAAGAAGGCGCTCGAAGATCTGGCCAGGAAACGCGCGACCTTGCAAAACAAAACCCGCACCGAAGAAATTCCCGATTTCAGCAGGGAAAAGTCCGCCACCAAAGTACACAAAATGGCACCTATTGTCCTGGATCTCGACGCGCTGGAACAGCGAGCGCGCCAGCTCTCGGGCCTGTTCCGCGAGATGCCCGACATCTACACTTCAAGGGTACGTTTCAACGGGTCCAACACCTCGTTCTACTACTTCAACAGCGAAGGATCTTCCTTCTCTCGCACGAGTTCTTCACTATCTCTCACCGCGGTCGCCGCCACCCAGGCTCCCGACGGAATGCCGCTACAGGACTTCGTCGCCGTGTACGCCCGTTCACCGGAAAATCTTCCCGGTGACGACGAGTTGGCCGCGAAGATCAATACCATGGGCGAGCGTCTGAAGCAGCTACGCCAGGCACCGCTGGTCGAGCGCTTTACCGGACCCGTGATATTCACGAGCCAGGCAGCCACAGAGCTGTTCAATCAGGGATTTGTGCCCTACATGCTATCGACGCGCCGGACACTGTCCGACAATCCGGACTACGAGCGCTTCTATCCCCAAAAAAAAGAAAACCCTTTTCTGGACAAAATTGGTGTACGCGTCCTACCCGAATTCCTCAGCGTGCGCGCTGAACCGCTCATGGACGCCTATAAAAAGCAACCCTTGTTCGGCGGCTACAGGGTTGACGACGAAGGCGTTCCAGCGCGTCCAGTCCACCTAGTGCGGGAAGGCGTATTAGAGACCTTGCTGACGACGCGCACACCTGTGCGCGGCATTGACCAGAGCACGGGCAGTCGCCGAGGTCCGGGCGTCGCCCCCAGCAATATCCTGGTCGAGGCGGAGAAGGGCCTGAGCGAAAAGCAGATCCGCGAGGAATTTTTCAAACTAATCAAAAGGCAAAAAAAACAGTACGGCTACATCGTCACCCACATCGCCAACCCGTCGTACAATGTTTCTGAATCTCCGGTTATCTACTATTCCTCTCGTTCCTCTGACGACGAGAACAAGTTGCAAAACGCGATCTTCGTCTATAAAGTCTATCTCGACGGCCGCGAGGAACTCGTGCGCAACGCGGAATTTGCGGGCATCGGCCTTTATACCTTCAAAGACATCGTGAAGGTGTCTAAGACGCACGCGGTCAACACCGTTCCCTTTCGCTCGCAGGACAACTCCTCCCCCTTCGGACGAGGTGAGTCAGTTCTCGTAAGTATCGTCACTCCTCGCATGGTCCTGTTCGAGGACATCACGATCAAGCCGCCGAGCGGCGAGATTCCCAGAGTACCCGTGTCCCTACATCCCTTCTTCGACAAGTGAGGGTCGTGCCGCTGAGAATAAGCACAAAATATGCGTGACAGTCTGCGTTGTTTCGCGTATCATGAAGATCAAAGTATTTTCCCACAACTTTCAGCAAAAAACAATGCCCCAAACCATTTCTCTAAGCGACCTGGACTTCCAGTCGGAAAATATTGACCTACAACGCGCTGCCGAGACATTCAAAACCCATGGTGCGATAGTCGTGCGGGGACTGCTCCGCGAATACATCGACGCACTTCACCGCGACATCGAAGCCACAGCCAGGCAATCCCTCGACCTCCTCGATCAAGCCAGCACAATACCCGAAGGATGGCGCACGCCCAACAGCACCCTCTTTATACCTGCGCCTGAAAATTACGAACGCGATCGACAAATCATGGTCCTGGGCATCAACTACAACACCAGCGCCACCTTCTTTCGCTCGGCATTTCACCCGCCCACCCTCGACATCGTCGAAGCCATCCTCGGTCCCAACATCGAACTCTACGGCAACGGGCAATGCCTGTACAAAGAACCCGTCGGAGGCCATCCCAAACACCTGCACCAGGACTCGGCCTATTTCGAACACCGGTACGAAGGACCTGTTGGCATCCTCACCTACGTCGTCCCCACCGACCTCAAAAACGGTGCCCTCCACGTCGTACCCGGCTCTCACAAACTGGGACAACTCGACCACATCGACACCTTCTCGCACCTGGGACTTGCAGACGACGAATGGCCCTGGGAGCGTGCCCTCCCAATACCCGGTCAACCCGGTGACGCCATCTTCTTCCACGTCAAAACCGTTCACGGCTCCAAACAGAACCATTCGAACAAACCCCGCCCCGTCTTCATACACCGCTACCGCAGATCCGACGATTACGTCGTCATACGCGGCACCACCACAAAAAACCGCGCAGAATCGTCAAAGCGTCCGATAGAAGAAAAAAAAGAAAATGGATTCATGGTACGCGGTTTTCGACCATATTAAAAAAGCGCGGGACATAATCCCACGCTTTAATTTTCACCATCTGAACTTCTCTAAACCTGCGCCTCCACCATCACCTCAATAGCTGCCAGATGCGCCGCAACGCGCACATCCATCGGCTACGCCGTCGGGCTCTCTGACGTCACCAAATGCCCGTATTCCCACCCCGCGCTTCCGCTAATTCCTATCACATTTACAAAACTTTTCAGACTTGACTTTATTGCTTAATCTATATATCGTCTCAAGTCTGTATATCGTCCTTTGTGGAGTCTGCTTATGCACGCCCTTCATCTATATAGGACCACCGCAAGTTTTAAAAGATTTTTCGTCATAGTAGATATAGAAACACATACATGCTGAGATTTGCTGAAGAAATACTGCTACTTCTCCACAACGAAGACCGAGGTGATTTCGCACCCGGTCTTGCACCAGACACTTTGAACATCGTCCTCGCTGGTGCCGTATTGATGGATTTGGCCCTGGAAAACCGCATCGATACCGATCTCGAGCATCTCTTTTTGGCTGATGCCACGCCTCTCGAGGACGACCTGCTCGATCCCACCCTTGCCGACATCGCGCGCGATACGGACACACGAGACGCCAACTATTGGCTCGCAAAAACGACCAAACGAGGCGACGAAATCCGCGATAAAGCACTTACGCGTTTAGTCAACCGGGGCATATTAGAACCCGAGTCCGAAGATATCTTTCTCCTCTCGCGCCTGGTGTCGCGCTCCCGCCGCTATCCTACCATTGATGGAAAAACATTAGAAGAAGTCCGGTTACGCATTATGCGCGTACTGTACACCGATGAAATTCCGGACCCACGCGACATCGTCATTATCTGTCTGGCGGATGCCTGCGGCGTTTTCAAGAATATTTTATCCCAGTCAGAACTATCGGAGGTACAAGAACGGATCGAACTGATTCGAAAAATGGACCTGATCGGCCAATCGGTTACCAAAGCGATCCGCGAGCATGAGCCTCCTACCCCTCTCCCTACTCCACGCAAGGAGATACCTCAGGCACCGGGGTTGCCGCTTATTGGCAACACCATCGGCATGAAGCGCGATTTGGGCTCGCTTCTCGTCAAACAATACCGAAACTTAGGTCCGATTTTTCGCATCAAGGCATTCAATCGCCGCTTCGTCGTCCTCGTAGGTCCCGAGGCGAATACCTTCGTAAAGCGAGGGGGTAAATACCTGCGCACGCTTGAAAACTGGGTGGATTACAACAAAGCTGGGGGAGTCGGACGTAGCATAATCAGCATGGATGGTCCCGACCATATTCGCCTGCGCAAAGAACTGGCGGATGTGTACACCCACCGCCTCATTGAAGGCCGCGTGGCAGACGTTGTCCGCGTTCTTCAACAAGACATCGCCGGATGGCCACAGGACAAGCCGCTGCCGGGCTTATACACCTGGCAGCGCATCGTCTTAGATCAGATCGGTGTGCTGGCCCTCAGCATGCCTGTACACGACTACTTAGACGACATTATGATTTATTTTCAGAGCAAGATGAAAACCTATGTCATGCGACAGCAACCCAGGCTGATGTTATATCGACCACGCGTCCGGCGTGCCTTCAAGCGAGTGGAAGAACTGGCTCAGCGCATTCTGGCAGATCACGAACCAGAAAAACGCCGCAACAAGCCACCGGATGCCATTGACCATTTGCTGGAACTGCACCACAGGGATCCGCAATTTCTTCCCGAGACCGATTTAGACATGTTGGGACCTCTCTCGGCCGGTCTCGATACCGTGGCAAATATCTGTGCCTTCATGTTCTACGAATTATTGAAGCGACCGGAGCTGCGCGAGCAGGTAATTGCTGAAGCAGACGCCCTCTTTGATCAGGGTATGCCTACCGTGAACGATCTGCGTCAACTCGACGTCATCCACCGCACGGCAATGGAAATAATACGCCTCTATCCCCTTGCTCCAGTAATGTCATTGCGCACAGTAGCCAACTCATTTGAATTTGAGGGCTATAAGGTCCCCGCTGGCGAGACCCTTCTTATTGGATTCACAGTACCGCACCGGATGCCGGAATATTTCCCCAATCCGGAGCGCTTCGATATAGACCGCTACACCGCAGAACGCGCTGAGCACCGCCAGCACGGGGTCTATGTCCCCTTCGGCTTAGGAGCGCATCGGTGCCCAGGCAACAGGCTCGCCGAGGTGCTCATTGCGCTCAACATGGCGACCGTCCTCCGCGAAGCCGAATTGGTTCTCCATCCGCCCGATTGCGAATTGAAGACCAAACGGAGCTATGCCCTCCTACCCAACTACAAGTTCCGCCTGGTGCGTCGGCACCGATAGCGAAATGGAGTGTCAAAATGCCCACTAAAAAGCCACGAGCTCACCCCAACACGTCCGCACCCCTGCGCGTTTGGGCGAGGCTCCTCTGGGGCCAGGACGGGGTGAGGGTTGCACCTCAGCACCGGGGACGAGTGAGGCGAATTCTCCTTGGCTCGGCCCTGATGGTGCCGCTACGCTTGATCGAAAAGATGCGCTACGGGCGCGCCGTGGCTCGGACGAAAATTGCGCATCCACCGATCTTTATCATCGGCCATGCCCGCTCGGGCACGACGCACTTGCACTATCTCCTGACGCGCGATCCGCAGTTCGCAATCGTCTCGTTGTTCCAATCCATCGCCCCGACATTCTTTCTGATCGGCCGTGGTTGGATCAAGCGTTTCATGGCCAAACAGCTCAAGCCAAAACGTCCGCAGGATGATGTCAAACTGGCGATGGACCTGCCGAATGAGGAGGAATTCGCGATTGCCAATTCCTCTGAGCTATCCAGCGTTCACTTCCTTACATTCCCATCCAGGGCGACGGAATACTTTGAAAAATATATCTTCCTGAGGGGACTGACTGAGCGGCAACAGGCGCGCTGGGATGCCGTCATCACGGACATCATTAAAAAAGCCACCCTTGCGGGCGCTGGAAAACAGTTGGTACTCAAAAGCCCCTCCAACACCGGCCGAATTCCCCACCTCCTGCGCCTTTTCCCCAATGCCAAGTTCATTCATATCGCAAGAAATCCATGCGATGTCTATTACTCGACAAACCATACATTCAG
>JAPOXY010000140.1 GCA_026706845.1 Gemmatimonadota bacterium | reverse complement strand
ATTGGGAGATAGTGTGAACGTAGAAGGCTCAAACGTCAGACCTGACACATCGCTCTCTATACCCGTGATCTCAAGAGGCGCAGTACCCGTATTCGTAATCGTAATCGTCTCTTGAACCGTCTGTGCAAACGCAACAGTACCGAATTCAACCGCCGTCTCCTGAACTGCAAGCACAGGCACAGGTGGTGGTTGAACGATCACAGAAACGGATAAGGTCTGTGTTGCACGATCCGGATCATTACTCGAAATAGTGATCTTACCCGAAAACGTCCCTTCCGCAGAACTCGGAAACGTCACCGTCACTGTGCGCGAACCATTGGGTTCCAGCGTAAACATCGTAGTATCAAACATCAGACCTGATACATCACTTTCAATACCCGTAATCTCTAAGGACGCAGTACCCGTATTCGTAACCGTAATCGTCTCTTGAACCCGTTGCTCAAACGCAACAGTACCGAAATCAATTGTCGTCTCTCGCACAGTGATCGCCGGCACAGGTGGTGGTTGAACGATCACAGAAACGGATAATGTCTGTGTCGCACGATCCGGATCATTACTTGAAATAGTGATATTACCTGAAAACGTACCCACCGTCGAACCCGGAAACGTCACAGTAATCGTCTGTGAATCGCCAGGTTCTACTGTGAACGTAGAAGGTTCAAACGTCAAACCTGCCACATCGCCATCAACCTTAATACCCGTAATATCCAGAGGTGCTGTTCCCGTATTCTGAATCGTAATCGTCTGTTGATCCGGTTGACCCGCGTCAATCGTGCCGAAATCAACTGCCGTTTGCTGCACACTGATCGCCGGCACAGGGGGCGGTATTTGCGCCAACAGTTCATTAACCCTGTCTTTCACTCTTGTAACAGAACTTGAACTCAGACCACCTATAACGGGCAATGCAGTCCCATTGGGACGAACCACAACGAAATTCTCATACCGAGCCGGAGCAGAACTACCGGCGTTTAGAAGCAAGGGAAAAGTGATGTCCCCGTTCCTGCGAAACCCGTCAACCTGTGACTGACTGCCATTCCAGGCATCGAGACCGAGCATAGCAACATTGGGATCTGCTTTATAATCTTGCCATAAACCTTCGAGTCGCGGACCCGCGGCTCTACAGGTTGGTCAGCTATGCCCAAAGACCGCAAGTATGAGCACTTTGCCGCGATAGTCAGAAGCGCTATATGTATTGCCGTCGAGGCCTCGTAGAGAAAAATTAACCGTTTGTGCAGAAGCGGTCCCAACGAGCAAAAGCAGAATCATCGGGATGGACAATAGATATTGGCGCATGGCATTTATCCTCATATATTAGTAAAAAAGAAAAACTGTATTTATCAAACGCTTCAATCTAACAGAAGTTTCTCCACGGGTCAACTACAAGGAGCGAGCGATGGGCATCCTCACCGAAGAAAAAAAATCGTTTTTTGACACCTTTGGATTTCTTGCATTTCCCGAGTTATTGTCGGATTGCATCGCCGAAATCATCGATGCATTTGAAACGGTATGGGCACAACGGGGGGGTGGACACAACGGGCAACCGCACGATGGCATACGCCGATCGTGCATTGTGCCATTTATCGACCAGCACGAACGTCTGTGCGCCCTCCTGGATGATCCGCGGATAAAAGAAATCCTGACCGGATTACTCGGTGAAAACTTCAACTACATGGGATCGGACGGAAATTACTATGCCGGAGACACGCAATGGCATTCGGATGGCTGGGGCAAGGAAATCCGATTTGTAAAAATCGCCCTGTACCTGGATCACTTAACGCGCAACACGGGTTGTTTGCGCGTCATCCCAGGAAGTCACCATCTCAAAGATCAATATGCAAATAATGTCGAAAACACCGTCCGAAACTCTCAGGAACAATGGGGCATTCACGGACCGGATATACCTGCACTACCACTGGAAACCAATCCGGGTGATGTCGTCTTATTCAATCACAACTTAAAACACGCGGCCTTTGGAGGCAGTCCACGTCGGCGCATGTTCACCATCAACTGCAGCGAACGCTTTCCTGAAGATGAAGAACACATTGAACTGTTAAAAACACAGATTGCCGCACGCGCGCGATTCTGGAATGATCGCGCTTACGGAAAAATCATGCTCACAACCGCTGGACCCGAACGCAAAAAACATCTGGAGCAAGTCATGGCACACGATGGTCACCTCGCCGAACTCTCCGCCCGCGCAAGAGAAGAAATGCCCGAGCCATCGCGTGGATAACGCGGACACTATCAAAAATCCAGAAAGCCCTGTATCTTGGATCACAGGGCTTTTTTATTTAGGAATCCGCGCTTTCGGGTCACATATATATAGCGGACGGAAAACAAGCGGTCAGTAGGCAGTGGTCAGTAGGCAGTGGTCAGCTAAAAATCTTCTGGATCGCGGCTCAAAATCATGCCGCGATGACAGACGGGAGCCTGCCCCGTAATGACTCTATACGGGGGCACGGGGACTGTCCCCAGCACAGCAATCGTCTTTTTGGAGTTACAATGAGCAAACGCGATGCAGAGCAAGTACAAAAAGTATTGTCTGGCGACCAGACAGCTTACGAACCGCTGGTTGAGGCGTATCAAGGGCGCATCTATGCCTTTGTGGCTGGTCGAATCCGCAACTTTTCCGCAACTGAAGACATCGTACAAAATGCGTTTGTGGAGGCATACATGCACCTCAAGTCTCTAAAATCGCCTGAAAAATTCTCCGGTTGGCTGCGGGGAATTGCTCTCAATCTATCGAACAAATGGCTTCAACAAAAACGCCCAATCATCTCAATCGACGATACATCGCAAGATGTGACACCTGAAATATCGGAATTTCCATTGCCAGACTTACCCGACGAAGCACTGGAAAAAACCGAAACAAAAGAAACCGTTATAGCCGCCGTTGATGCATTGCCAGACATTTATCGGGAAGCGGTATTGCTCCACTACATGGAAGGCATGACCTATCCCGAAATCGCCGCATTTCTCGACATCCCCGAAAGCACAGTAACTGGTCGCCTGCAAGTTTCACGCAATCGCTTGCGCGACGAATTGATGCCATTGGTAGAAGACACACTCCGCGAAAAACGTCCGACACCTCAATTGACGCGCAAAATAATAGCCGCATTACCCCTGCTATTATACGCAGTACCAACGCAAGCAAGTCTGCTCGCCAAACTGAAAGGAACAGGCATGATAAAAATAATGGGTATCATCGGCGCAGGTATCGCGGGAACGGGATTGTATTTTGGTGGGATTTCGGCAGTGTTGAATTTAGAACAAGAAAACACTGAGCCATCCCAGGTGCCCCAAATACAGCTTGAATTGGAAAACCTCGCCCAAAATGAGCCATCCGTTCCTGAGAAAGCTGACGAAACAGAGGGCGTAGAATCCTCGCGACAAGAAGTCCAATCCGATACCAATACAAGTGGCGACACACAAACAGAAAAACTGGACTTCAGAATGGAAACTTCGCCACAAGATTCACTGGTAAAAATTGTGTACTGGCTTCCAGAAATCGTTTATTCAGACTCCGTCTTTATAGAACTCGAATGCTACAATAATATGGGCATGATAGTAGCCAGGCCGGTTAATAAAATGCATAATCCCGGTTCTTATACGACGTTCTTATCTAAACAAGGACTTCCCGACGGAATATACTTCG
The DNA here is from genome assembly GCA_026706845.1 of Gemmatimonadota bacterium. Classification (NCBI taxonomy): domain Bacteria; kingdom Pseudomonadati; phylum Gemmatimonadota; species Gemmatimonadota bacterium. The sequence continues at coordinate 26,171 of JAPOXY010000140.1, read as the reverse complement.
TGCAACTAAGAGCAAATCAATCCAAAAAAAATGCCCAGATACGGAAATTAAATCTAATTTGGACAGACAGAAAGTGAGGCTCAGCATGTATTTCAACAAGTGCAAACTGGTAGCAAATCTGGTGATATGTCTAATTGCATATTCTCTGTGTTTTGCACAACAGCCAACCCATTCCAAAGAAGAAAAGAATCGATTTCGCCAATTTGCGTCCGGGTACCTCCCCAAGACCCCAGAGCAGTATTGGGAAGGCATTCGGGGATTGGAACAACTGCTTGCAGATTATCCCAACACCTTTTTGAAAGGCGACATCTCCATCACCCTGTTGAATTATTACCAGCATGTCACCGATGATCCACACCTGTTGATAGAACTCTCTGACAAAATGCTCGCATTGCGAATGCATGCTAACGGTGCTTACGAAACGGCTGCTCGGATACTCGTGGACAAAGGAGTTCGGTCTGATAAAACGCTTCTATATGCACAAAACGCATTAAAAGAAGCATTGCAGAACCAGAAAAAATGGGAAAATTACGGTAAAAGAGAATTAATCTGCCGGGATCTATTGGCGAGTGCTCACCAACTCCTTGGACAACACGACCATGCTGTCCAAGAAATAAAAACCGCGATACGCGGTTGGCAAACCCGAGAAGATTTAGGCGACCTGGAACTGGCATCTCGGCAGGCGTCAGTAGATAGAGCAAAGACCCACTTACTTCGGATCTATATCGACCAAAAAGCCTGGACAGAGGCTTATGAACTCGCCTCAGAACTATTGCTAACCTCAGTCATACGCGGGGATATTGCAGAACTGTGGAGCCAGGCTTATGCTGGCAAATTCGGTTCAGGTGCAGGCATGAGCAAAGCTTATGCTACCTTAAAAGCTGAGTGGGATAAGAAAATTATCCAACGCGTCGAAAAAGAACGCATATCACGCCCTGCACCGGCCTTTGCAGTCCAAAAGCTGGACGGTGAGAAAATCACTTCGGCAGACTTAAAAGGCAAAGCTGTAGTCGTAACATTTTGGGCGGGATGGTGCAGCCCATGCATTGAAGAACTGCCCTATCTTCAAAAGCTCAAAGCGCAATTTCTCAAGCAAAATGTCGAATTTTTAGCTGTAAATATCGACCTGGACGGCTCAATGCGCCGGGATATGGTCGCCAGCTTTCGGTACCAGAGCGCACCGCTTTTAACCTTTGCACTGGGCGATCTGGAAATGCGAAAAGCGTTTGGCTCCGATGAAATTCCCTATACATGTATCATCGACCAGAACGGACAGATTCGGTATGAACGCAAGGGATTAGGTGCTGACTTCAGCGTGGCGATGGCACATCAATTGCAATGGGTCATCGAAATGAATGAAGCACAGTGAGCGGCTACAGGTAACACCCAATACAAAAAGGGACGCGAAACATTTCGCGTCCCTCTTGCTTTTAAATTCCAAATTACTGCGAGAGAATCTCATCAATCTCTTCCATCTCCTCATCACTGAGATCCCAACCAACCGTCGCGGCATTTGCCGTGACTTGCTCGGGCGTAGTAGCTCCCGCAATCACAGAACACACACGGGGATTGGCGAGAAGCCATGCAAAAGCCAGATCGAGAATCGTGTGATCGCGTTCCTGTGCAAACTCTTCCAACGCCTCCAGAATATCAAAATTTTTATCCGTAAACATACCGCGGTCGCCCTCTGCCAAACGCGTGCCCTCGGGTGCTGGTTCATCCCGGCGATATTTACCCGTAAGAAAACCGCTGGCAAGGGGAAAATAGGGCAAAATGCCAATACCATAAGACTTGCAAAACGGCACAAGCTCTGCCTCGACCTCGCGTTCAAGCATACTATAGCGGGGTTGCACAGTCGAAAACGCAACCAGATTCTTCGCGCGCGAAGTCCATATCGCCTCGCAGACCTCCCATGCCATAAAATTGGAACAGCCGATATAGCGCACCTTGCCCTGAGCAACGAGATAGTCAAGCGCGTGCAAAGTCTCCTCAATAGACGTATTGGCGTCCGTTTGGTGAATCTGATAGAGGTCAATATAATCCGTATTGAGGCGTTTAAGACTATCCTCAACCTCTTTGAGAATATGATAGCGCGAATTGCCGCTCATATTCGGTCCATCGCCCATACTCATCGACACCTTGGTCGCCAGAATAAACGCATCGCGCTTGCCCCTAATCGCCCGGCCAATATAAGTCTCCGACAGCGTGTCTCCGTACATATTTGCCGTATCGATCAACGTAATACCTTCATCCTGCGCCTGATCCATAACACGCGCCGTACTCCTCGCATCGAGGCGCCAGCCAAAATTATTGGTCCCCAACCCAATAGCCGAAACCTGAAGCCCCGAATTGCCGAGTTGTCGATATTCCATTTTAAAACTCCTTTTATAAAAACACATTGCAAATTTACAAAACTGTTGTAAGATTGCAATCTCACAGAGACAAAGGACCACTCGTAGAGGCAAACTCGTATATCAAATCAAAAGGAATAAGATGCAGAAAGGGACAAAGGCGTGTGAGAGCGGTTGAATTTGAGGCGATCCAATGGGATAGATTGCCAGGTCTCGTAGCTGGCAAGTTTACCAATAATACTACCGATACCGGCACCAACCCCAGAAATAACAACCGTTTTGGGACTCAGAATAATATTGGCAAGAGCCGACCAGCCGGTCTCGGTGCTCCTGTTCAAATCGGACGAAGAAAAAATAACACCAATACAGAAACCCGTAACCAGACCGGCTTTGAAACCCTTCCTGATATGAGAGGTCTTGCTCAGATTAATCGACAGTTGATCGAGTTCCGAAGCCGTCAGGATTTTATACTCATCGCGCTTATGCGTATCCGCCAACACGATCAAAGAATCGCTCACACTGGCAATAATACCCTCAAACCGGCTATCTGCCGTCTCCAAAATGCCAATAACTGCCCGGTGCCCAGGTAGGACGCTGGACCGGGTCAAAAATCGCCGCGCCTGGGGATTGAACTGCACGGCAATTCTTTTCGTCTTCTTTACGCGCAAATGATCAATAGACCGGTAAGGGATGCGGCGTCTATAGGGCAATTGATTTGTGACAATTGTAACCACATAACCCTGTGTGCGATTGATATAGCCTCGAAAACGCCTTTTTTGCGCGCCGGAAAAATACGCACCCTCGACATACGTCCCGATCTCGAGCTTTTTTACTCTTTCACTTACATCACTCGCATAACTCTGCGTACAAAACTGTCCCAACAGAAATATCAGAAATATCGAACAGGTCTTAAAAGCGCGAAAAAAAAAGAAAGACAAGATAAACGATCCGTGAATGGAAAATATTACGTTTTGTCCTCAGACGGAATATAGCGGTTGGCAAGCTCGACATAATCCTCGCGAATCGGCGAAAAAATATCGAGAGCCACACAGGGACCATCTACTGCCTCAGCCCGATGTGGCACATGGGCGGGAATCAGAAAAGCTTCGCCGGGTTCAACCGTGCGGGTCTCGCCATCAATCGTGAACTTCATCTTCCCTTCAAGCATCATCCCCCCCTGCTCGTGGGGATGGCTGTGCATCGGCACGACAGCACCCGCGTCAAACTCAACGCGAGAGAGCATCAAATTCTCCCCATAAGGCGTCCGAATGCGCACGCCGGGCGCGACTTCATTAGCGGGATACTTGTTCCAATCAATAAACGACATCTTGTTAAGCCTTCAAAAAGTTTGACATCCTATCCTTCAGACGCACGCGCCTCCGCGTCAATCGCGCCAAAGAGTTGTCGCGTCATCAAACGGGCTGCGCTGGCGTGCATGCGCTGCCCCACAGCAGCGATTGGCCCGCCGATTTGCACATCGCCCTCAAATGAAATCCGCGTATTCTCGCCTTCAGGGGCGAGTTCCACAACACCCTCCCCCTTGACGAACCCGGTCGTGCCCTTGATATCGACCACCATCGTATAGCGCTCGGGCGGTTGAATATCTGAAAGCGTGACACTACCCGTGTATTTGCCGCGAACGGGACCAATCCCCGCTGAAACGGCCATGTCATAAACTCCATCTTCCCTGTGTTCCAGCTTGTCGCAACCGGGCATACAACGAGCGAGCACCTCGGGATCGATAAGCAATTCAAAAGCGCGCTCAACCGTCGCGCCAATGGTATGTGTACCCGTGAGTTTCAAAACGCCTCCTAAAAAAATACAGCCCCCTTCCCCGAAAGAGAAGGGGGCTGTAAAATCAAGCTGCGCGTTCAATTGCCTGGCTCAATGCCCGTTGGGCAAACACGCGCGCCAAATGGGCGCGGTAATCGCCAGACGCGTGGTGATCTTCCTGAAATTCTTCCACACCATCAGCCGCATGGGCCGCTGCATCGGCCACAGCGTCAATACCCTGCCCCACAAGCGCGTCTTCGACCGCATGTGCGCGGTACGCCGCAGGCGCAACACCGGTAACACCCACAGCCACAGAAGCGCAGTTGCCCGCATCATCCAGAGTGACATGAGCCGCAACGCCTGCAAGGGCAAAACCAGACGCAGATTGTCGCATCTTGACATACGCACCACCCGAATTCTCGGGCGGCGTCGCAATGCGAATACCCGTGAGGACCTCACCGGGTTGCAAATCCGTAATAAAGAGATCCACAAAAAAATCAGACGCAGCAACCGTGCGTTCACCATCTGGCCCAGCAATATCGAATTGTGCATCGAGAGCGAGCATAGTCGCTGGCCAATCCGCAGCCGGGTCGGCATGGGCAATACTCCCACCCACAGTGCCTCGATTCCGCACCTGCGCATCGCCAATCTCCGCTGCGGTCTCGGGCAAAAGTGAACATTTTGAAGGCAACAAGCGATGGCTTTCCACAGCATAATGCGTGGCCAAAGCACCAATGGTAATGGTCTCATTGCCCGCTATCACTCTTTTTAAGCCAGCAACACCGCCCAGATCAATAACGACCGAAGGCGCGGCAAGACGCAATTTCATAGACGGAATCAGACTGTGACCGCCCGCCAGGACTTTGGCATCGTCGCCGAACTCCTGCACCAGCCGCATCGCGCTTCTCAGAGTTTTGGGTGCGTGATAATCAAAGGGGGTCATCGTTTAAGTCTCCTGCATGAGTTTCCAGAGTTTTTCAGGGCGCAAAGGCAGATCGATATGTCGTACGCCAAAAGGTTTCAGTGCGTCAATCACCGCATTGGCTATCGCGGGCGTGGAACCAATCGTACCCGCTTCGCCCACACCTTTGACACCCATTGGATTGACGGGCGAAGGCGTGACTGTATTCGCCAGTTCAAAGCGCGGGAAATTGTGCGCTTTGGGCAAAGCATAATCCATAAATGAACCGGTGATCATCTGCCCGCTTTCATCGTAAATGGCTTCCTCGTAAAGGGCTTGTCCCACCCCTTGTGCAATACCGCCGTGTACCTGGCCTTCAACAATCAGCGGATTGATAATATTCCCGCAATCGTCAACGGCGATATAACGCTGTATCTCGACCTCTCCCGTATCTGCATCCACCTCGACCACGGCGATATGCGTGCCAAAGGGATAGGTGAAATTCGGTGGCTCAAAAAAGTGCGATTCGGCCAAACCGGGATCTGTTCCCTCGGGAAGTTCCACACCCACATGAGCCACCATCGCGATTTCGCCCAAAGTAAGACCCGACTCGGGCGCACCCTGAACGCAGTATTTGCCATCTTCAATCACGATATCCTGTGGATTGCTCTCCAGCAGATGCGCGGCGATATTGACCACTTTGTCTTTCACCTTACCCATCGCATGCACCATCGCCGTACCACCCACAGCCGTCGCGCGACTGCCGAAAGTACCAATCCCGTATTGCACCGCATCCGTATCGCCGTGGATAATGCGAATATCGTCAATATCAACGCCCAAACCATCGGCAATAAGCTGGGCAAAAGTGGTCTCCTGCCCCTGTCCGTGGGGCGATACACCCGTGAGCACAGTAACCTTACCCGTGGGATCTACGCGCACAGTACTGCTTTCCCATCCACCAGCGGGCATCGCAGCAGAAGGACCCATACCGCAAATCTCCACATAAGTGGAAAATCCAATACCGAGGTACCGGCCCTCTTCGCGCAATTGGGCCTGCTGCTCGCGCAAAGCGTCATAATCGGCGATATTGAGCGCCTTGTCGAGCGCAGCCGTATAATCGCCGCTATCATAAGCCAGAGCAGTCCCCGTTTCATAGGGAAAGGCATCTTTGCCTATGAAGTTTTGGCGCCGCACCTCCAGGGGATCCAGATCCAGATCGTGCGCCACCACATCGATCATGCGCTCGATGAGATACGTGGCCTCGGGACGTCCCGCACCCCGATAGGCATCCGTCGCCATCTTATTGGTAAAAGCGGCCGTGAGATTCATCTGCACATTTTTAAATGTATAAGAACCGCACAGCATCAATCCCGTAAGCGTGGGAATGGCTGGCGTGAGCAACTGATAATAAGCCCCCACATCCGCCGTAACCGTATATTTGAGACCGAGGATCGTACCGTCGTCTTTCACCGCAAGCTCGACATCCCCGGTCTGATCGCGTCCGTGAATCGTATGCACAAAATTTTCACGCCGCCCTTCAATCCACTTCACGGGCTGCCCGAGATATTTCGCCATATGCCCGAGCAGAGCCTCTTCGGCATACACATTGAGTTTACAGCCAAAACCACCGCCCACTTCGGGCGCAATAACGCGCACATGGTTCTCGGCCATACCGAGCATAACGGAAATTTGCGTGCGCAACAAATGTGGAATTTGCGTAGATGACCACAAGTTGAGCTGATCTTTACCGGGCAAATATTGGGCAACCACGCCGCGCGTCTCCATCGGATTGGGAACCAGGCGCTGATGGTCAATCCGCTGGCTGACGACATGATCGGCCTCGGCAAAAGCCGCATCCACATCGCCCCCGGCAATACTCCAGGTAAAAGCCATATTATCGTCCCAATCTTCGTGGATAACAGGCGCGCCATCGGCAAAAGCAGCCTCAGCCGAATTGATGGCATCGAGAGGTTCGTAATCGACCTCAATCAAATCCAGTGCATCCTGGGCAATGTACGCATCTGTCGCTGCAACAGCGGCGATGGGTTCGCCGACAAAACGCACCTTTCCCGTAGCGAGCACGGGATGGTGGGGCACCTTAATACCCGGAAATCCCTCCGGATCTGTAGCCGCACAGGGAATCCCACCAATGACGTCTTTGACATCATCGCCAGTGACAACAGACTTGACGCCGGATAAATTTTGAGCCGCATCGGTATTAACACTATTGATGCGCGCATGGGCATAAGGGCTTCGCAAAATCGCGACATGCAACAAATTGGGCAACTTGATGTCATCGACGTAATGTGCAAGGCCCTGAATCAGTCGGGGGTCTTCTCGGCGCTTAATACGGGCGCCAACAGATTTGCTAACAGGCATGGGGCGCCTCCTTATGTGGTCATTTTTTTCGATGCGTATTGAACCGCATCGACAATGTGTTGGTACCCTGTACAGCGGCACAAATTGCCTTCTATACCGCGTCGAATATCGGCTTCACTGGGTTTGGGATTGCGTTCTAAAAGCTGGTGCGCGGCAATAATCATGCCCGGGGTGCAAAAACCACACTGCAATCCGTGACACTCCCAGAAGCCCTCCTGAATAGGGTGCAATTCACCATTTTGGGCAAGGCCCTCAATGGTAGTAATTTCAGCACCATCGGCTTGCACTGCCAAAACCGTACACGATTTGACAGCATCTCCATTGAGCATCACACTGCACGCGCCACAAAGGCTGGTCTCGCAGCCCACATGCGTGCCAGTAAGCCCGACGACATCGCGCAAAAAATGCACGAGCAACATCCGCGGTTCGACGTCGTGACTTTGATGCTCCCCGTTCACAGTGACTTCAATTTTCACGCAAGCCTCCTTTGAAAAGGGGGGGAAGAAAAAATAAACTTACACTCTCTCGCAAGATATGGCGCATGGCAACGCCATGCAAATAGTTTCTCTAACGCACAGGTGAACCGTCTTGGGATACGACCCGTTATTTATTTTTTTCTTTATCTAATTTTTCGAGTGCTCTGCGGGCAGATTCTTGTTTGGGCCTCCACTTGAGAGCAGTTTGGAACGCCTCGCGAGCCTTTTGGATTTCGTTTTGATGAAGATAAATTTGTCCTATCCGGTTATATGCGTTACCTCTTGTTCGGTCTGAACCTGGTGGTAGAATTTGCAGACACTCTTTGAAGTATTCAAGACCGAGGTCAAGTCTATCCCCAGATTCTGCAGATCGGCGTCCTAACGTGTATAATGCTCTCCATTTACGTCCTTGAAATGTTATTATCTTTTCAAATGATGAAATCGTTGTATCGCGCCTTACCGATAGGGAATCGACCGTTATCTGGAGACATTGTTCCGCAGCGCGATATGCCCGGTCAAATTGTTTGAGATTCAACAAATATGTACTGAGGGTGCTTAAGGTACGGCTGGAAAAAGGGTTTTGTTGCACATAAGAATCGAGCAACTCAACGGCTTCTTCACGGCGTTCTGTTCGACTGAGATACCCACTAAGCTGTAAAACGGGCAAGTCATTGAACGGATCTTTTTCTAACGCGGTTCTCAATTCTCGTTCGGCTTTATCCCACTCATCCTTGCTGCCATAAATTTGAGCTTGTGCTAAAAGCCCCCTGATAGGATCGCGCATCTTAATCTGATCAACCTGATTTTGAGCTTCTTTTTTCTTTCCCCCCAAAATACCCGGTGCATTGAGGTGATAGCCCATCAAGAAAAACCGTGCCTGAATGTAGTCTGGATCTAAAGCAATGGCTTTCTCAACAGCTTTTTTTGCATTGCGGGCGTATCCAGGTTTTCTAAAAATGCTGGCTTTAATCCCTTTTTGACCATAAATTTGCGCCAGCCAATAATAATAATCGGCATTTTGGGAATCGGATTTAGTAGCTTTCTCAAAATGGTCAAAAGCATCATCTGTTCTGCCATCCCAAGCTGCTAATCGCCCCAAAAAGAAGTGTATCTCGCCTTTATCCGACGATGTTTTTAAGAGCATTTGCAAATGCGTCTCTGCCTCCTCATAGTGCCCGGCAATAAATGCGTCAAAAACCTGACGCAACGACGCATCTGCCTTTCCCATCAAGAGCAGGATCCATAAGATCAGAATGAAATAACGTATTATTTTTAACCCCTTTCGTAATTTGGCGAGATAGCAACTACCCATTATACAACAGGAGAAACCCATGAAAACACTTTATTACGTCGCCGACCCCATGTGTTCCTGGTGCTGGGGATTTCAGCCAGTGCTCGAAAAAGTAAAAAAAGCCGTACCCGACGAGTTATCACCCGTATATATCATGGGAGGATTGGCACGCGACACCGATGACCCCATGCCCGATGTGATGCGCTCGCATATCCAGCGCGCATGGCGCGAAGTAGCGACGATAACAGGCGCGAATTTTAACTGGGACTTTTGGGAAAAATGCAAACCGCGGCGATGCACATATCCATCTTGCAGGGCATTTTATGCGGCTCAAAATCAGGAAGCGGGAACTGAAATGTTCGAGGCAATTCAACGCGCCTATTATTGGGAAGCGCGCAACCCATCGGATACAGAGGTCCTCGTCGCATTGGCGGGTGAAATCGGATTAGACACACAGCAATTTGCATGCGATCTATCCTCACCCGAAACAGAACAACAGATGCAGGATGGATTTAACATCAGGCGGTCGATGAATGCCAATCAATTTCCAAGCCTCGTCATAAGAAACAACGCGTCAGTAACCTTTATCACCAGAGGGTATAACGACGCGGAAACCGTATTGGCCTATTTGCAAGCAGCACTAAAATAAAAAAATCCGCATTTTGTGCAACTCGATAAGCGCGTATTTCTCGTACATTCACAGCACAGCGAACATCGCCTTGACATCAATAAGAAGTTTTGAAATATTAAGCTCAATATATCTGCAACCAAAAACAAGAAGGAGAGCGCAGAGATGGCCGACCAAAACATACCGACACAAGATCAACAAAACGAATTGTTATTCATGCAACTGGTCATGATGTTTCAGGGCATGGCATTGCAAAACCTGGGCAAAGTGATGAATCCGGTAACCAACCAGATTGAGCGCAACTTGGAACAGGCCAAAAACATGATTGACATCCTCGGCATGCTGGACGAAAAAACAAAAGGCAACTTAAACGACAACGAGCAAAGATTAATGGAACACGTATTATTTGAACTGAGAATGAACTATGTAGATGAACTCAAAAAGGACGACGCATCAGAAGAAGAGCAAGCAGAAGAACAGGCAGAAGAGCAAGCAGAAGATAATACCACTGAAAACGAAGCTCCTGAGGAGGAAAAAAATTGAGCGCAACAAAAAAGTGGTTAGCTTACTGCTTACTCCTCATCATGTATCTACCCTTGAGTTGTGCTTATTACTCCACATCAGCCACGGGCAGTGGCGGCATCCGTTCCGTCGCTGTACCACTGCTCGACAACGAAAGCCTCGAAGCCGGTATTCACCAGGCATTTACAGACAGCTTAATACAGGGATTTGTCTCTGATGGTGCTCTGCGCGTAGTCGAAGAAGATCAGGCCGATGCCGTATTGCAAGGCACTGTCCTCGAAATCAAAGAAGAACCCTTTACCTATGGCGGTCAAGCGAGTGCCGAACAATATCAAATCTCCGTCTATGTAAAAATGGCTTTCTACGACACGCGGGAAAAACAAACACTCTGGGAAATTGAACGCATGCGCGGCTACGGCATCTACGACGCGGCAAGCCAACGCGACCTCGCCCGCACGCAAGGCATCGGCGACGCGCTGCGAATGCTCTCCAAAGATGTCGTAGATCGAACGCAAGTAGGAGGATGGTGACGTATGCCTGAAGAAAACGTAATCGTCGATGACTTCATGCAATTGATCGGCGGCACGCCCCTGATTCGCTTAAACAGTCTGGCGACATCCGACATGGCCGAAGTCGTCGTCAAAATGGAATCTCTGAATCCGGCTCGTACGGTAAAAGATCGCATAGCCCTCTCCATGATCGAAGCCGCAGAACGCGACGGACACTTAAAGCCCGGCATGACCATCGTCGAGCCAACCAGTGGCAACACCGGCATTGGTCTGGCAATGGTCGCAACCGCACGGGGTTATCGCCTGATATTAACCATGCCCGACTCCATGAGCAGAGAACGACGCGACCTGCTCGAAAGTTATGGTGCCGAACTGATATTAACCCCGGGCGACCTCGACATGCCCGGCGCTGTCGCAGAAGCCGAACGAATCGTCAATGAATCACCTGAAACGACCTTTATGCCACAGCAATTTAACAACCCCGCCAACCCAGAAATACACCGCCAAACCACAGCCCGGGAAATATTAGAAGCCGTTGACGGTCACCTCGACGCCTTTGTCGCAGGCATAGGCACGGGAGGAACCATCACAGGCGTGGGCGAAGTCTTAAAAGCCGAATTAGACCATGTGCGCGTAATCGCAGTCGAACCCGCCAAATCCCCGGTCCTATCGGGCGGAGAGCCAGCACTACACGGCATCCAGGGCATCGGCGCAGGATTCGTACCCTCCGTACTCAACCGCGACATCTTTGACGCACTAATATGCGTACGCGACGAAGACGCCATCAAAACAGCTCGCAAACTGGGCCGCGAAGAAGGCATCCTCGCAGGCATATCTGCCGGAGCAAATGTATTCGCCGCCCTGCAAATCGCCCGCGACCTCGGCCCTGGAAAGCGAGTCGCAACGATCATTTGCGACTCGGGCGAGCGGTACTTCAGCGTACCTGAATTCTTACAAGCATAGTTGACCCCACTTACAACCGGAGATCCCCATGAGCAATATCCCCAATTATTTGAAAAATTACGCCGACCTCTACGCCGACAACCCGCGTGCTGCTGCACTACAATGGTTCCGCGAAGCGCGTTACGGCCTGTTCTTACACTACGGACTCTACTCTCTAATAGGACGGCACGAATGGGTGCAACTGCGAGAACTCATACCCGTTGCCGAATACGCAAAACTCGTGGACGACTTCACCGCTGAAAACTTCGATGCCGAGCGCATCGCGCAATTTGCCGTTGACTGCGAGATGAAATACATCAACATCACCACGCGGCATCACGACTCATTTTGCCTATTCGACACAGCCGAAACGGATTTCAACAGCACCAATGCCCCGGCGGGCCGCGACTTGATCAAAGAACTGGCCGAAGCGTGTGATCGACACGCACTCGGATTGTGTTTGTACTACTCCCATGGACGAGATTGGAAACATCCACATGCCCCCAACAACGACGAATGGGGAGGACAGGCAAGACCCAAATATGACCCGCCCGAACCGAGCTATGCCACTGGCTCCGCGCATAACCTGCAAATATATCTCAACTTCATGCAGGCGCAAATCACAGAACTACTCACAAATTACGGACCCGTAGCCGCAATCTGGCTGGATGGGGTTGCCGTTCCCAACAATGGCGACAAAGCAAAATTTAAGAGTCAGGAACTCTACGACTATATCCACAGCGTACAACCACAGGTACTGGTCTCCTACAAACAGGGCTTGCTGGGCACTGAAGACTTTCAGGCACCCGAACATCAGGCCGTAGAACAGGCAAACAAACCCATGGAAATCTGCACCACAATGTGTTCTGGACCAGGAGGAAAAGGCGTATCCTGGGGCTATCTCGCCGAAGGAGGCCACCACAAAAATGAGGAAGAAGTTTGGACGGCATTGACAGCAGCGCGAGAAAGCGGCTGCAATTTATTGTTAAACACCGGCCCCCTGCCCGATGGATCACTCGATGAAAAAGATGTACCAGTACTGCTCGCAGTGGGCGAACGCATTCGCAAAGAGGGCTTCCCGGGAGAAGGAGCCTGATCTATTGTGTCAGTACAAACAAACGACATACAGGAACCCCAACCCCTGACACAACGATCGCCCTGGTGGGCAATTGCATTGGCCGTATTGATCACCGTATCAATCAACGCAATCATACCCTATACCCATCACTACATGCACACCATATCACTGGTCGAAGGCATGATACCGATGGGTATTTTTATGCCATTTCTGGTACTGATCTTTATCGTAAATCCCGTGCTACGCGCTCTGGGATATGCATTACAGCCCTGGGAATTGATTTTCATTTTTGCGGTAGGCTATGTGAGCATGTCCATCAATGAACTGCTCGGGCGCGTACTGGCAACCTATGCCGTAATGCACTACATGGCAACGCCGGAAAACCTCTGGGAAGAATACGTCTTTGGCCTCGTTCAACCCTATCTCGTCGTCGAAGATGCCAAAGATCAACTGGCCTGGTTTTACGAGGGCCTACCTCGCAACGCAACCATCCCCTGGGCAATCTGGATACGCCCCACATTCTGGTGGCTGAGCTTTATCGCCTCGCTCGGCCTGGGATCAGTCGCACTGGCGACAATCCTGCGCCGACAATGGGTCGAACAAGAACGGTTGCCCTTTCCCTTTGCACAAGTAGCCGAAGAACTCGCCGAAACAGCGGGACCAAAGGGATTTCCCGAATACATGAAACAGCCGCTATTCTGGGCTGGCTTCTCCATTCCCTCAGTTATCGTCCTGTGGTACATCATCGGCTACTTCGACCCCAGCTTCCCCGTAATTACCGTAGGGATCCAAAATTACACAATCTCATTGGGACGGTACGTGCCCTTCCTGCACGGACGGCTCAACTTCTTAATTATCGGGTTTGCGTACTTTACCGATCTACAGGTCTTATTTTCGATCTGGGTATTCTGGGTACTTACCTGGCTTCAAATAGGGATGACCAATCGGCTGGGTCTGGCAGAGGGCCTGGGTGAGTTTGCCGGCACGCGACAGCAAGCACTGGGGGGATTTATCGTCTTTTGTCTGTGGGGATTGTGGATTGCGCGAACCCACATAAAGGCGGTCTTCCAACAAGCATTTCACCAGACAAAAAACATGGACGACCAGAACGAATTGATGTCCTACCGCACTGCAGTCACCACATTTCTCGCCTGTGCGCTATTTGCCATGTTCTGGTTATTCAAGGGAGGGATGACACCGTTTTGGGCCGTATTGGTCACGGTATTCTGGTTTGTTTTTTACACTGGATTTGCCAAAATCGTAGCAATGACCGGACTCGTATTCCTGGAATCGCCCAGCAGCCTTGGCACGGGCATTATGGGATTTGCACCGCCTGATTCACTATCTCCAAACACAATTGCGATGCGGCAACAAGTGGGCAGCATGTATCAAAATGGCAAAAGCTTCACCATGCCCGCTGCCGCCCATGCCGCCCGATTGAGCGTCAACCTGGGCAATCGGGCACGCGTACTGGGCTTGACCATCGCATTTGCATTTGTGTTCTCACTCATAGCCGCCGCCGCATCGACAATTTATCTGGGCTATACCGACGGTGCGTTTAATTTTGGCTCGTACATGTTCCGGGTTGCCGCACCGCGCTACTACGATGGCATAGTGTCGTCCATCCGCGACATTGGCAAAGAGACCCACTACGGTCTTCGAATGGCATTTACGGCATTTGGCGCGCTGACAATGGGCATATTGACCCTGTGCCAATACCGATTCACCTGGTGGCCTCTCCATCCCATCGGCTTTACAGTTGTAACCTTTTATTCGGCGCGCACCGCCATTTTATCCGTATTTCTCACCTATCTGATTAAATTTATCATCTTCCGCCTGGGAGGAATCGCGCTGTATCGCAGGGCAAAACCCTTTTTCATCGGCATGATCGTGGGATACACCCTATCGCTCATTGTGAGCATGAGCGTCGATCTTTTATGGTTCCCCGGGCAAGGACACAATCTGTATTGGGGAGATTAAAGTTCCACCTTAAACGCCCTGCTTATTTTTGCAACACTTGCGACACCCAATCGGACAATCGGGTATTGAGCGGTTTTAACATCACGAGCGCATCTTCGCGAGGATGTGTATAATACGCTTTTCTGATCGCCAGGGTCTCAAACCCCATCTTCTTATAGAGATCAATCGCAGCACAATTGGACATACGCACTTCCAGAGACACCACGCGCGCCCTTGTCTCCAACAGATCAAATACAGCTTTCAGCGTTTTTCTGCCCAGCCCCTTTCTTTGAAAATCAGGCGCAATAGCCAAATTCACCAGATGAAATTCCCGACCAATCAAAAAACCCACAACATAGCCCACAATCTCGCACTCGACCATAACCACCCGGCAAAAACCGTTTTTGCGACTGCGCGCAAACTCAAAATCGCGGCGTTTCCAGGGAGAAGAAAAAACAGCCGTTTCAATCTTTATAACCCGGTCGAAATGCGAAGGGACCATCTCCACCAGCACGGGTGTCATCGAATTATCCATCACCACTCAACCGCGCTTCTCGCACGCGCTCTGCTTGTGTTGGCCGCAAATAAAAAGGCTCTGCCGTCTCCATATCATCCACCTCTCCCCGTTCGCAACGCGCCTGACCCAGCAATGCAACAGCCCCAGCAGTGGGGCGTCCCAGAGTTGCATTTGCAAAATACGCATCTCTTTCCAACGCATCGACAATAACATCGCGATAAGCCTCTGCCCCATCTCCCACCACAGTCACGGGACGCGGCAGACGCGTGACCCAATTGGAAACCGCATCGGCGCGATCGGGCATTCTCGAAATCGGATCCCCTGCAACGAGATCATATACCCCCGCATACACATCGCCTCGCCGGGCGTCCAGCATAGGACAAACAGGCACCCCCTCTACCCCCGACCCAAAAGCCATGCCCGCAAGGGTTGACACGCGCACAAACACAAGATTCGCACCGCGGCACAACCCCTTTGCCAGACCCATACCGATACGCAACCCCGTAAACGACCCGGGACCAGCAGCCACAGCCACGCCATCCAGATCGCCAACACTTAAACCCGCCTCCCGCAACACCATTTCAACCATCGGCTGCAACCGTTCCGAATGATGTGAACCCAATTCCAACGTGTATTCCACAACCACGCGAGCATCGCAGGCCAAAGCCACACTGCATACCGGTGTCGAAGTCTCAATACCCAAAAATTTTGTCAACTTGCAATACCTCAAAACAACTTACTCTGTGACCCATCTTCGGGTGGCGTCTTCCCCAAATGCAAATACGCCCGCGCCGTTGCCTGACGCCCCCGATGCGTGCGCACAAGGAACCCCTCCTGAATTAGATAGGGTTCATACACCTCCTCCAGCGTATCTGTCTCTTCACTCAGCGCAGCACCCAGATTATTCAAACCAACGGGACCTCCGTCGAATTTATCGATCAGCGTTTCCAACAATCGCCGATCCATTTCATCCAACCCCTTTGCATCCACCCCCAACAATGCCAGTGCCTTAACCGCAACTTCTTCTGTAATCGCCCCATCGGCACGCGCCTGTGCATAATCGCGAGACCGCGACAACTGACGCCCGGCAATGCGCGCTGTTCCCCGCGACCTGTGGGCAATCACATGCGCGGCATCCTCTTCAATCTCAATACCCAAAATACGCGCAGCCCTCATCACAATGGCCTGCAACTCTTCCGGGGCGTAAAAATCCAGCCGCTCCAGCAAACCAAAGCGCGTTCGCATCGGCGCTGTGAGCAGCCCCATTCGCGTTGTTGCGCCCACCAGAGTAAAGGGTTCAAGCGGAATTTGATACGACCTGGCACTCGGCCCGCTATCGATCATAATATCCAGTGTAAAATCCTCCATCGCCGAATACAAATGCTCTTCTACCACCCGATTCATGCGGTGGATCTCGTCGATAAACAGCACATCGCGCTCATTCAAATTCGTCAAAATCCCCGCCAGATCAGCCGGGCGCTCCAGCACCGGTCCCGATGTCACATGAATTTCAACCCCAAGCTCGTGCGCTATCACATAAGCCATCGTCGTTTTGCCCAGACCGGGAGGCCCGTGCAACAAAATGTGATCCATAGCCTCATTGCGATGACGCGCAGCCTCCACGGCAATACGCAAATTCGTCTTCGCCTTTTCTTGCCCGACCATATCGTCAAATCGAATCGGACGAATCCGTTGGTCGCGCTCAAGTTCGTCGCCATCCTGAAACTCGGGATCGGTAAATCGTTCATCCATAAAATAGCCTTATGACCGCTAAATACTCCTCAATGACCGCTTAATCACTTCCTCAATCGGCGCGTCGTCGCCCAACTCCTGCAAGACAGTCGCAACAACTTTGCGCGCCTGTACCGGATTCGCGCCCAAACCCGATAGGGCAGCAGCGGCTTCGTCTAATACATCGGGATCTGCATGCTCAACGGCATCGGAAGTAAAATCTTCTGGCGCAATATCGCCAATTTTGTCCTTCATTTCCAGCACCAGGCGCTGCGCGAGCTTTTGACCAATGCCTTTGATGCGCGTCAACCCCCGGGCATCTTCTGCGGCAACCAACCGCCTGAAATCCGCAATGGGAATCCCGGACAAAATTTTCAATGCCATCGGCGGTCCAATACCCGAAACCGCGATCAGGCGCTCAAACAAATCGCGCTCGGACACTGAGGCAAACCCGTAAAGCGTCATCGCATCTTCTCTCACATGCAAATGCGTAAGAACTTTTACGCGCCCATCCTCAACCACAAGCGATTCATAGCTCGACAGCGAAATATTGACGTGATACCCCACGCCCTGAACATCGACAATGACATGGGTCGGGTGTTTTTCGACCAGTTGTCCTTCTAAAAACGCAATCATTATATCATCTTCCCCTTCGGTTCAATCGCCGCCGCGACTTCGCACTCACGCCGATTTCCTTGAGTTTCTCATCAAAACGACTCTGTTCCCTACCCCCCTGTTTCAACGCCTCAATTTTCTCTGCCAATTTATTTTGCCGTATCCCAGGTCCCTGCACGGCAACCTTCTGATGCGCGTGGCACAGGGCAATCGCCACGGCGTCTGTCGCATCAAATCCCTGATCCACTGCTTCTTTCCCAAGCAAGCGCTGGATCATAAACTGCACCTGTTCTTTGGACGCACTCCCCCGGCCCACAACCGCTCTTTTCACTTCGCGGGGCGCGTATTCAAAAATGGGCAAATCGGAATTGGCCAGAGCCGTCAAAATAGCCCCTCGCGCCTGACACAACTTAATCAGCGATTGCGTATTGACACCGTAAAAAACAGATTCAAGCGCAACTTCATGCGGGCCTGCATCTGCGACCAGCGCGAGCAAGTGATCGTAGATATAGAGCAACCGCTGGGGGAAAGACAATTTATTACCGGGGCGAATACAGCCGCATTTCAGCAACCGATTTTTCCGGTTCTGGTGCTCAACCAGACCAAAACCGGTTACCACACTACCCGGATCAATACCCAGAATGATCACGCGAACCGCCTTTTGAAGTGTGGAACGATGTACAACTGGTCGTTTCTCAGACCAGTTCACTAGGAAGTAGGAAGGGGGAGGGGGAATCAAGCTGTCAGAACTGATAGTTCTTTGTCGTCAATCTCAAAATTGGCATATACCCGCTGCACATCGTCATTGTCTTCGAGCACTTCCATCAAGGTCAACAATTGTTGCGCGGTTTTGCCTTCAATGGGCACAGTACTTTGCGGAACGCGCGTCAACTCAGCGCGCTCAATTTCAATGCCCGCCTCTTCAATCGCTTTGCGAACACTTTCAAAATCGGGTAGAGATGCATAAACCTCGTAGATATTCTCTTCTTCTACAATATCCTCGGCGCCAGCATCTAAAACGATCAGCATCAGTTCTTCTTCTTCCACGCCCTCTTTGGGCACAGAAACCAGGCCCTTTTGCTCAAACACCCACGCCACGGCACCACTTTCGGCCATACTGCCATTGTATTTGCTAAACAAATGCCGCACTTCGGATACTGTGCGATTTCGATTATCTGTCAGAGTTTCAATAAACATGGCCACACCACCCGGCCCGTACCCCTCGTAAATCGCACCTTCATAAGACTCGCCTTCAAGCTCTCCCGTACCCTTTTTAATCGCGCGGTCAATATTGACCATAGGCATATTTTCAGCCTTCGCACTCAGAACAGCCGCACGCAGACGCGGGTTATTCGCTTCATCGCCGCCACCCTCGCGGGCAGCCACCGTAATCTCTCGGATCAATTTGGTAAACGCCTTGCCTCGAGCCGCGTCCTGACGGCCCTTGCGATGCTTGATATTTGCCCATTTAGAATGTCCAGCCATCCTTCTATACTCCTTTCCTCATATCCTGTTATCCCAATCCAAATGTAGTCAGAACCCCACCATTGTGCAACAGGAAATCCGCTATTTACGACGCGCGGATCTGCAACATATCCATAAATCTCCACACGGGCATAGCATCCAAATCTGACCCTTCGAACACAGCCAACACATCGCGCACCTGACGCATCTCAAACCGCGTCGTCATATTTTCCTCGAACTTTTCCACCAGCAAAGGCGCGGCCTCCTGGCGCCTTCTTCGATGCCCAATGGGATATTCAACCGTCACGGCCTCTGTGGCCGATCCATCTTTGAAAAACACCTGCACAGTATTGGCAATTGACCGCTTGTGCGGATCGTGATAATCCCGTGTAAACCGCGCGTTTTCCGTCACCACCATCTTCTCTCTCAACACATCAATGCGCTCGTCTCCTGCGCGCTCCTCTTCATAGTCATCTGCAGTCAAATCGCCAAAAATCAGCCCTATAGCCACCATATATTGCAAACAGTGATCCCGGTCTGCGGGATTGTACAGCGGACCGGTCTTATCGATAATTTTCATAGCGGCTTCGTGTGTCTCAATCACCACCCGCTCCACTGCATCCAAACGCGGCGCCACCTCATCGTGCAACGCAAACGCGGCTTCTACCGCTGTCTGTGCGTGAAATTCAGCGGGAAAAGACACCTTGAACAACACATTTTCCATCACATAAGAACCGTACACACGCTGAAACTGAAACCGGTCGCCATTCCACAAGCGGTCGTAAAAACCCCATACAGGTGCAGACAGAGCCGTTGGATATCCCATCTCACCGCGCTTTGTCTGCAATGCCAGAAACACACCGCGCGCTGTCGCATCTCCCGCCGCCCAACTCTTGCGCGACCCCGTATTGGGCGCATGGCGATAGGTTCTCAAAGGACCCAAATCGCACCACACCTGCGACAAGGCGTTGACCACCTGTCCCTCATCACAACCCAACAGCCCAGCAGAGATAGCCGCACTCGCCAACTTCACCAAAATCACATGATCCAGTCCCCGGGCATTAAAACTATTTTCCAATGCCATCACACCCTGAATCTCATGCGCCTTGATCATCGCAACAAACACATCCCGCATCACCAGTCCTTCTCTACCCTGTGCGCGTTGCGTGCGCGACATCCAGTCTGCCACCCCGAGAATTGCACCCAGATTATCCGAAGGATGGCCCCACTCCGCCGCCAACCACGTATCGTTAAAATCCAGCCACCGCACCAGTGTCCCAATATTAAACGCGGCAGTCACCGGATCGAGTTCGCAATCAGTACCCGGCACCCGTGCACCGTGCGGCACAATGGTTCCAGGCACCACAGGACCGAGCATCTTCGTACACTCAGAAAACCGCAATGCCAGCACCGCACACCCCAAACTATCCATCAGACACAAACGAGCCGTCTGAAAAGCCTCCGCGGAATTCACCTCATAATCCAGCACGTACTGTGCGATAGTCACCAGTTCTCTATCCGGCGCCCGATCATCCATAGCAATCCTCAAGCTATCAGCCCCTTTCTTCCAACGGCACATAATCTCGCGCCTCTACCCCCGTGTATTCCGCCAGAGGTCGAATCAGCCTGTTATCCGCCCGCTGCTCCACCACATGAGCAGCCCAACCGCTACAGCGACTGAGCACAAATATGGGGGTGAAAAGCGCCGTCTCAATACCGGCCATATGATACGCTGTTGCCGAATAAAAATCCAGATTTGGAAACAACTTCTTTTCATCCCACATAACCCGCTCAATCGCTTCAGAAATCTCGTACAGACGCATATCTTCCATTGCTTCACTCACCTGACGCGCCCAATCTTTAATAATCGCATTGCGCGGATCTCGCACGCGGTAAACCCCGTGTCCAAACCCCATAATCAATTCTCTGCGCGCCAGCATCTCTCGCACACCTGTTGCCGCGTCTTCGGGAGTCTCGAACTGCTCGATCAATTCCATTGCCCGCTCGTTTGCACCCCCGTGCAAAGGCCCGCTCAAAGTGCCAATTGCCCCGGTGATACATCCATAAAAATCGGCAAGCGTAGAGGCGCATACTCTCGCCGTAAATGTCGAAGCATTAAACTCGTGCTCGGCATATAAAATCAACGACGCATCCATCATCCGACATTCCAACTCCGAAGGCGTCTCCGTTTTGAGCATATGCAAGATATAAGTTGCGTGATCATCCACATCCAAAACATCCGCACCTCTATGCCAGACCCCCAGCATAGATGGCAATGCACCCATAAGCCTCACTGCCACAGCCACACCATCCCCCCAATCCCGCTCAGGCTCGGCAATACCAAGCGCCGATACACCGGTTCGCAAAACATCCATCGGATGCGCGTCTGAAGGCAGCGAACGCAGAATCCGCACAACCAGATCTGGCAACTGCCGGTGCGCCCGCAACTGCGTTTTCAACGCATCCAATTCCCTTTCAGTGGGCAACGCATCCCACAACAACAAATACACGATTTCCTCAAAACAGGCATGTTGTGCCAGGTCTTCAATAGCATAGCCCCGATAGTGCAAACCGTGACCTTCTGCCCCCACAGTACAAATCGACGTACTGCCAGCCTTAACACCTCTCAAACCTGCCGTCTGTTTACTCACAGTATCCTCCTCTCAAAAAAAGGCCGTGAGCATTTTCACTCACGACCTTTTCCCGTAAAATCTCCTCAGGCGATTCACGCGCCATAAAGTCGATTAACCTGCGCCTCGTACCCGTAATAATCCAGCAATTCGTAAAGTTCTTCACGCGTCTGCATCTCGTCTATCAACGCGCCCTGCGCGCCCTGTGTCCGCAGAATTTTATACGCCCGCTGAGCAGCCGCATTCATCATTCTAAACGCCGTGAGAGGATACAACACCATGGCGACACCCGTACCTCTCATCTCGTCCAGACCAAACAGAGGCGTTTGTCCAAACTCGGTGAGATTCGCCAGCACGGGCACAGAGAGACTGCGGACAAATGCGCGAAACTCATCCAGCGAACACAAAGCCTCTGCAAAAATCGCATCCGCACCTGCGGCAATGTATTCCCGGGCGCGATCGAGGCCGCATTCCAAACCCTCATTGGCCACGGAATCCGTTCGCGCCATAATCACAAACTCGCCGTCTGAACGCGCATCAACCGCTGCTTTGATTCGGTCGCACATCTCCTCGGTAGATACCACCTGTTTTCCCGGGCGATGTCCACACCGTTTTTGCAATACCTGGTCTTCAATGTGAACAGCAGCAACGCCAATTTTTTCCAGCGTCTTTACTGCGCGTCCAATAGAAAAAGAAGTACCGCCAAACCCGGTATCGATATCAACCAGCAGTGGCAAATCCACCACATCTGTAATCCGCCGGGCATCCTCGACAACATTATCCAGCGTTGTAATGCCCAAATCGGGCAATCCATAAGAGGCAGCAGCCACGCCCGAACCAGACAGATAAAGCGCGCGAAATCCCGCTTGTTTTGCCATCAGCGCAGATGCGGCATTGATAGTACCCACAATCTGCAAGGGTCGTTCTGCATCCAGTGCCGTCCTGAACCTGCGCCCGGCTGACATCGCCATCTCCCTATGCTTCTACCAACTCGCGATCGTGTTCGGAATCCTCAATAACCTTTTGTGTCACATCGTGAGGAGCAGACTCGTAGTGTGAAAACTCCATGGTATAATCGCCTGTACCCTGCGTCATAGAGCGCAAAGAAGTCGAATACTTGTAAAGATCGGCCAGTGGAACCTCGGCGTGAATGACCTGGAAATTGCCTTCGGGATCCATGCCTTGAATGCGCCCGCGTCGCCCATTTAGATCCGCCATCACATCTCCCATATAGGAATCGGGAACAACGACGTGAACTTTATAAATAGGCTCTAACAAAATGGGTCTGGCATCCATAAATGCATTTTGAAATGCGAAGGAACCGGCCAGCTTAAAAGCCATATCAGAAGAGTCAACTGGATGGAAGGACCCATCGTAAACCGTAACCTGTGTATCGACAACGGGATATCCGGCGAGCACACCGCGTTCCATGCATTCCACAACACCTTTTTCAACAGCCGGAATAAATTTCCCGGGAATCGCACCACCTACAACCTCGTCAATAAATTCAAAACCATCGCCGCGCTGCCTGGGCGCGATGCGCAAATAAGCCTCGCCATATTGACCGCGTCCACCGCTTTGTTTTCTGTGCCGATACTGAGCTTCTGCGCGCGACTGAATGGTCTCGCGGTACGGTATTCGCGGTTCAGTCACCTCTATATCCACGCCAAACTTGCTCTTCAACTTGTCAAACACAACCGTCAAATGCAACTCGCCCTGTCCCTGGGCTATAATCTGACGCAATTCCGCGTCATACCCGGCGATAAAGCTCGGGTCTTCTTCGTGAATGCTGTGCAATCCCGTGCTAATTTTGTCTTCGTCGCCACGCGATTTGGGTTCTACGGCCACGCGAATCAAAGGGTGTGGAAATTCGACCGGCTGAATTTGCAAACGCGAGTTTCTGCTGCAAAGCGTATTGCCCGTATGCGTGTCCTTTAGCTTGATCAACGCGCCAATATCACCTGCGCCCACAACGTCCATATCATCGCGCTTTCCGCCACTCATCGAATAAATTTGACCGATGCGCTCATTGGCACGGCGATTGGGATTAAACACATCGTCGCCAGATTCGACACTGCCGGAATACACGCGCAAAAATGACAGATCTCCCACAGACTCGGAAATCGTTTTAAACACCACGGCAGCCAAAGAATCATCATCGCTTACAGTAAGTGCCACTTCTTCTTCAGACCCTTCTTTATATGCCGTGGGAATTGGCAAGTCGAGCGGACCCGGCGCGAAGGAAGACAAAAAATCGAGCAATAAGTCGGCACCGATATTTTTGCTGGCTGCACTCACAAAAATGGGAAACAAGGTGCGATTGGTCATCCCGATTTTTAATCCTTGTGCGATCTCTTCATCTGTTAATTCCCCTTCTTCTAAATAGCGCTCAATCAAATCGTCGTCACTTTCGGCAACCCCTTCAACCACCTGTTCCCTCAAGTCCTCAGCCTGATCTTGCCATTCTTCGGGAATCTCTGAAGTTTCGGCTTTGCCATCGGTATAGGTTACCAATTTCATCTGCAAAATATCGATGATCTGATTAAACCCTTCACCGGCATTGACCGGAATCTGAAAGGGAACAGCCCCATTTCCAAAATGCTCCTGAATTGCTGAAACCGCACCATCGCAATCGGCAAATTCTCTATCGACATGATTGACTAAAAACACAGTTGCGCGATTAAAATCATCGGCAAAACCGAATGCCTTATCCGTTCCAATCTCTACACCACTGGCCGCATTGACCAGCGTAAGAGCAATATCAGACGCCCAAATCGCGGTCTTTGCATCGCCAATAAAGTCGGCATAACCCGGAGCATCCAAAATATTCATTTTGGTGCCCTTCCAATCGCAGTGCAACATGGATGTACTGATAGAGATTTGGCGCTCAATCTCTGCATCGGTATAATCCGACAGCGTATTTCCCTCATCCACTGAACCGAGTCGATTGGTTGCACCAGCAGAAAACATCATGGCTTCGGCAACGGACGTTTTGCCCGTGCCGCCGTGTCCCGACAGGGCGATGTTCCTGATATTTTCAGGTGTATATCTATTCACTGTAACCTCCTTAATACCAGTATTAAATACTCGTTTTGAAATTCGGAAAATAAGGCGCGTATAATTGCAAAACAAATGGGTTTTGTCAAGTACTCTTTTGATCTTGTATAACACAAAAAAAGCCCGGATTTTTATGTCCGGGCTTTTTTAAATTCCTGGCAACGACCTACTCTCCCACAAGGTCTCCCAAGCAGTACCATCGGCGCTGGAGGACTTAACTTCTCTGTTCGGAATGGGAAGAGGTGTTTCCCCTCCGCTATAGCCACCAGGAAAAATTTAATTGAATACGAATTGAGCACCAAACAAAGCACAGAAGCGATCTGCTGAAAAATGTATAAAAAGGTCAAGCCTCACGGCTGATTAGTATCACTCGGCTGAACGCATTGCTGCGCTTACACCTGTGACCTATCGACCTTGTAGTCTACAAGGAGCCTTTAGGTGGGTTATCCCACGGGATATCTTATCTTGGAGTGGGCTTCGCACTTAGATGCTTTCAGCGCTTATCCCTTCCGAACATAGCTACCCAGCAATGCCCCTGGCGAGACAACTGGTACACTAGAGGTTCGTCCATCCCGGTCCTCTCGTACTAGGGACAGCTCTCCTCAAATATCCTGCGCCCACGACAGATAGGGACCGAACTGTCTCACGACGTTCTAAACCCAGCTCGCGTACCGACTTTAATTCCCGAACAGGGAAACCCTTGGGACCTTGTCCAGCCCCAGGATGTGATGAGCCGACATCGAGGTGCCAAACCTCCCCGTCGCTATGTACGCTTGGGGGAGATAAGCCTGTTATCCCCAGAGTACCTTTTATCCGTTGATCTCCGGCGCTTCCACGCGCAACCGCCGGGTCACTAAGCCCTGCTTTCGCATCTGCTCGACCTGTATGTCTCGCAGTTAAGCTCCCTTATGCCTTTACACTCTTCGCGCGATTACCAACCGCGCTGAGGGAACCTTTGGGCGCCTCCGTTATCTTTTGGGAGGCGGCCGCCCCAGCCAAACTTCCCACCTGGCAGTGTTCCCAATCCTGATTCAAGGATCGAGGTTAGAATTCCAACACAATAAGGGTGGTATTTCAAGGGCGACTCCACGAGAACTGACGTTCCCGCTTCACAGTCTCCCACCTATCCTGCACATACTGAGTCGAAACCCAGTACCAGGCTGGAGTAAAGGTTCATGGGGTCTTTCCGTCCCGTCGCGGGTATCCGGCATCTTCACCGGAACTACAATTTCGCCGAGTCCCCTGTTGAGACAGCGCCCAAGTCGTTACACCATTCGTGCAGGTCGGTATTTAGCCGACAAGGAATTTCGCTACCTTAGGACCGTTATAGTTACGGCCGCCGTTTACC
>JAPOXY010000139.1 GCA_026706845.1 Gemmatimonadota bacterium | reverse complement strand
AAAATCACCGCCGTTATGGCAATATATCATGCTGTCATGTCTCTCATTTGACCATATATACGATTCATCATATCCCGCATTTTGGGCATTGTTCTCTAAACCCTGATGCCATTTCCCAACATGAAAAGTTGAATATCCCGCGTTCTTAAACAAAAATCCCAACGTCTTATTTCCATTACGCTCTTCATCTACGCGATCATTCAAATCCATATGATTTGCAATTCCGCCCCATTGAAAGGGCCATCGACCCGTTTGATAGATCGCCCTTGCAGGCGAGCAGATGGGCAAATTCGTATAACAATTTTTAAAGCTAACCCCCTCTTTCGCCATGCTCTCCATATTAGGCGTATAAATTTCAAAATGATCCCTCAAGGGGTTTGTAAATGACATAGCGTCGTAACGATGTGTATCACTTAAAATAAAAATGAAATTGGCAGGTAGTTTTTGCATCACAATTAATCCTCAATAATGGCCTTTTCAACCAGCTCTTGAAAGTAGGCATGTCCCTCGTCGTGAGTTTGAAAATTGGTATGGCCTCTCAATATAGTACCTGTGAAAGAAATCGCAAGCCATCAATTCAGATTTTCAATCCCAGGGAAAATGTCTTATATTGGCACAGCTCAAACGAGATGGATTCCCAGAAAAGGATCTTCATTAACATTATTTTTTCAGGAGGAAACTTTCATGAAACTCGTACTCTACAATGATTTTCAACTGGGTGTTTTGCAGGGCGATACGGTTATTCCAGTTGGTAATTCAGTCGCAAACTTGGGCCATCACAACGCTCAAGAAATGATGCAGATGATCATTACTGATTGGGATGCCATGCAATCCAGAATCGAAAGTGCCATAGAAGGAGGAAATGGTGTCGCCCTCGATACAGTGACTTTGCAATCGCCTCTGCCCCGCCCCGGCCAACTCATGTGTGCAGCCGGCAATTATATCGAGCCGAGCCACCCGGAGCGTGAGCTGTTCAATGGCTTTCTAAAGGCCAACACCAGCGTAATGCCTACCGGCAGCACGGTTGAACTCCCGGACGCCGAAGCGAGTGTTTTCCATTTTGAGCCAGAGTTGGCTCTGGTAATCGGCAAGAGGGCCAGCCACCTCTCGCAAGCCGACGCGTTAGACCACGTCTTTGGTTACACACAGTTCATAGATGTTTCGGCTCGCGGATTGCCCGGTGGCTTCTTCCTGGGAAAAAGCTGGCACACATTTGCCCCCCTCGGACCGGCTCTGGTGACTGCCGATGAGGTATCAAATCCAAATGATCTTTCAGTGAAGCTATGGGTCAATAACACCCTCAAACACGACTTTTCTACAGGCGATATGGCTCGCCACATTCCCGAGTTGCTGGAGGAAGTCACCAGCGTCATCACCCTTGAGCCAGGGGATGTCGTAGCAACCGGCACCCATCACGAAGCCCTGTCACCGATTCAGGATGGCTTCAATGTTCGGTTGGAGGTCGAGGGATTCGGTCCTCACCTGGAGGTCAGTGTCCACGATGCGCTGAAGAGGCGTTGGTAAAAGAGGGGCGCAGGTTCAAGTCCTGCCACCGGGACTGCAAAACACAATGTTTTAAAAAATTTAAAAAGGCTGCGAAATTATTTCGCAGCCTTAAGCTCAACCTATTATGCCAAAGATTTTCCTATAGATTTTTCATGTATATTCACCCGATCAATTCTTCAATCACGCTGCCACCCGTCTGCGACAGTTGCATATATCGTCCAGCGTAAAAATACGTGAGCTTATTATCATCCAACCCCAAAAGCCTCAGAATCGTCACATGGACGTCCTGGATGGGATGCACGACACCGACTGCTTTTTCGCCAATCTCATCGGTTGCCCCAATCACCTGTCCCGCATTCACGCCCCCACCAGCAAACCACATGGGCATCGCCGTTGGGTTGTGATCACGACCATAAGCCACCCCACC
Source organism: Gemmatimonadota bacterium (assembly GCA_026706845.1). Lineage (NCBI taxonomy): Bacteria > Pseudomonadati > Gemmatimonadota > Gemmatimonadota bacterium. The sequence goes on along the minus strand of JAPOXY010000139.1, from coordinate 7,714 downwards.
CCCTCGCAGACCATTGTCGGGACTGCGCCCAAACTCACCGCACCAGATAATCAATGTTTCCTCCAGCATCCCTCGCTGCTTGAGATCGGTGATCAATCCGGCGATGGGCTTGTCGATACTGCGAATCAACGAACCGTGTGCGCGAGCCAGATAATCGTGCGAATCCCATCCGCCAGAATAAATTTGCACAAAACGCACACCTCGTTCGACAAGCCTTCGAGCCAACAGACACTTCCGACCAAACGCATCGGTTGTTTCTTCGCCAACACCGTACAACGCTTTGACCTTTTCACTTTCTCCATCTACATCGATAATGCCCGGCACTTCCATCTGCATTCGGAAGGCGAGTTCATAGCTGGCCATGCGTGCCGAAAGTTCGTTGTGTTGGGGATGTTGTCTGGCATGGGATTTGTTAAACGCTTTGAGCAGAGAAAGGCTTTCTTTCTGATGTTTGCGGTTAATATGCGGTGGTGGGTGTATATCCAAAATAGGCGATCCAGTAGATCGCAGCGGCGTGCCCTGATAATGCACCGGTAGAAAACCATTGGACCAGTTGGCAGCCCCCCCTTGAGGATAAGCCACTTCGGGCAAAACAATAAACGCGGGCAGGTTTTTATTGTCAGTGCGCAACCCATATGTCGCCCCGGCGCCCATCGCCGGGTCACCACCGAATTTGTTGCCCGTATTGATGTGGTACATCGCGGTCGGATGATCCACGGATTCTGCCTGGCAGCCTCGATAAAAACAAATCTCATCGGCAACCTCGGCCAAATGAACAAAATGCTCGCACATATCTGCGCCAGACTGACCTACCTTTCGGCTCTTAAATGGACTTTGTACATAGTACCGATTTCCACTCGCCATCGCTGAAAACTGTTTACCCTTCCGCCCAAACTTTGTCAGATGCAGATCTTGAAGTTTCGACTTGGGATCAAATGTGTCAATGTGGCTCGGCCCGCCTTCCATCATTAAAAAAATGCATGATTTGGCTTTGGCAGGTACCATCTGGGGTTTGGGAGCAAGCAGATTGGATTGGCTGGCAGAGGCATTGTTTTGCATCAACAGGTGGCTCAATGCCACAGAACCAATACTCGAGCCAAGCCCGTAAAGAAAATCCCGCCGGTTGAGGTTACGCGCTGCCAGCAAGTTGAGCCGTTTTTGGAGTTTGCGATCCATTTTACACCTCAATACACATAGATAAATTCGTTGGAATTAAACAATACCAGACACAAATCAGCCAAAGCCCGTGTCTCAGCCTGCACATCCCATGGTTTGAGATCGGGCACATAGTCTTCATAAACATCCAGCTTTTCGACAAACTCAAATGCTTCGCCAGTCATCTCTTCAAACATCCTGCGCGTGACATCTGTCGCATATGTTTGAATCTCGGGCGGATTTTTGCGGTGATACACGACTGCTTTCTTTAAATACCCGATCGCCTTCTGATATTCTTCCACTGTAGGCACGCGCCCCCAAGCCAATTTAAATGCGCGCTCAATCTGGTCAGCCTCAGATGCGCTTTCCTTTTCCACCCGATGCGCCATTGCCAGAGCCCGGTCATAACTGTTTTGACTGTTAAATAGCGTAAATACCTGGGGCGTAATTGTAGATGTTGTCCTCCGTTCACATGATAAATCTGCGGTTGGCTGGTTAAATACTTCCAGCATTGGATCGGGCAGACCGCGATATCGATACGCATAAACGGTGCGCCGATTTCGCGTCGTCGGATCTCTCGAAGGCTGGTGAGCAGGCGCAACAGAACCCATCACATGGCGCGGCTGCAAGGCAACTTCCATATTAATTTCGGGAAAAATCGGCAGTCCGCCCATTTCCAGATTCAGTTCACCGGAAACAAACAGCATCCCATCGCGCAATTCTTCTGCGGTCAAACGACGTGGTGAAAAATAGGACAGCAGTTTATTGCTCGGATCTTTTTTCTGCACCTTTTTCCAATCAGGAGGACTTTCCCCACGCTGGTACGTTTCCGAATTCATAATTAGCCGATGCATCGTTTTGAAAGACCAGCCGTGCTCAACAAAATACAATGTTAACCAGTCGAGCAATTCTGGATGCGTAGGTTTTTTGCCCATCACGCCAAAGTTATTGCTGTTGCCAGCAATGCCATGCCCGAAATGCCATTGCCAGATGCGGTTGACAATCGAACGTGTCGCCAGCGGATTGTTTGAGTTCGCAATCCAGTTTGCGAGCGCCAATCGTCGCCCATTCGTTGTTTCGGGAATGGTATTCCAAGCAGAAGGTTCCAGATCGGCATTTGAGCCGTAAACAGCAGAGAGTACACCTGGTGAAACCGGCTCTGTTGGCGCATAAACCGAACCCCCGCCGAGGATATGCACTTTTTGGGGTTCACCCTCGAGATTCTCAGGCATCATCATCCGTGATTTGACATTTCTGAGTGTGACAAGTGGACCGTTGTAAATGCTAAGCGCAATGGGTTTGTAGCGATCCTTTTTCCAACTCAAACGCTGAACCTGTTTGGCGAGCGCTTTTTGGGTACCCAAATCTTTGTGCGTCAATCCAATAAACCGGGGCAACCGTTTGTCGTCCGGAAATTTGCTTCTTTCCCTTTTGGACAGATATTTCATGCCTCGTTCTTCCATCCACTTCCGTGTTGCATCCTCTTCTTTTTTTCTAATCTCTGCCTGTTTGTCGATTGCATTTTGAAGCAAACTTTCAATGCGCAGTCGTCCAACTCCAAATCTGTTCTGGTTTTCTGCAGGCAAATACGGCACATCGCGTTCGGCTAACTGAACGGGTGCAAAGACAGCCTGCATCCGATAGTAGTCTCGCGTTGGAATGGGGTCAACTTTATGGTCGTGACACCTGGCACAACGCAACGGAATCGAGAGAAAGGTCTCACCCACACTGTTGGTCACATCGTCGAGAAAAAGCTGACGAGTTTCAGCAGCTACGCTCATTCCGGTCTGTTCCCACGGCCCTGACCGCAAGTACCCGACGGCAATCAACATTTCGGGATTGTTGGGCTCAAATTCATCTCCCGCCAGTTGTTCAATAACAAACCGGTTGTAGGGCTTATCAGCGTTGAAAGATCGAATGACATAGTCCCGGTATCGCCAGGCATTGGGGCGTTCAAAATCATTTGAATACCCGGCTGTATCGGCATAACGCACAACGTCCAGCCAGTTTCGCCCCCATCGCTCACCATACTGAGGACTCTTCAGCAAGCGATCAATAACCTTCTCAAAAGCTTTTTCAGACGCATCATTTACAAACGCCTCAATCTCCTCAGGTGTAGGCGGCAATCCTATCAGATCAAAGGTCGCGCGCCTGATCAACGTGCGTTTATCGGCTCGACCAGCCGGTGTGATCCCCGCGTCTTGCAATCTTTGGTGGACAAAGGCATCTACCGGATTCTTCGTGTCTTCTCCCGTCACGTCCTCTATATTCGGCACAGAATACCGTTGCACTGGCGCAAAAGCCCAGAGATCTTCGGGTTTGTACCGACGCTCCGTCCATTCTCGGGAAAGTCCGTCGCTTGTTTTTACAGTCACACCGTCTTTGGCAGACCAGGAGTCAGACTCAAGAATTTTCTCCTGAGCCACCCATGGTGCGCCCCCAAGGATCCACTTTCGCCACACCTCAATCTGTGCATCCGAAAGCCGATCATTCTCTTTGGGTGGCATTTGGAGTGCTCCGTCTTCCCACTTTACGGCGATGTACATTGCGCTTTCGTCAGGACTACCCGGCACGAGCACGGGTCCAAATGCACTGCCTTTGAGCATCCCTTCACGCGATCTCAAATCCAGATCTGCTCGCACATCGTCAGGGTCATCGCCGTGACAGGCAAAACACTTTGTCTTCAAAAGCGGCAACACTTCCCGAACAAATAACCTCTCTGCCGCCACAGGCGTCACTTCGACTTCACCAGAAGCAGCAACAGAAGTCGATAAGCCCAACAATAACGAAGCAAAAAAATATACGAGCCAGCGCATCGTATCCGTCAACCCTTAAGAAAACGCAGAAAAAACGCGTTCAGTGAAAAGTTCTATGAGAGTCATCGCTTCCTGATTAATATAAATCGTCCACTGGAAATGACAAGAAACATCATCACCGATTGAGCGCAGTAATCAAAGTCAAAAGGTCGTGAGAACTAATCTCACGACCTTTTTTTTATAAAATGCGCAATGGAACGCGCCACGAATTTCTGCTGTCAAATAAGATGTCACACCACTCGCGCACAAGCGCGCAACGCGGATCACCCATATAAGGAGAAAGCATGCCTGCAAATACGGCGACCAGGTCCCGACGGCTGAAGCCAATCACAATAGAACTGTTGATTGTCGTACTGTTATTGGGCGTGACCTGCTACTGGCTGTTGTTCATCCGAGCCACAAACACTGGGTTGACCTTTGAGAATAAGCTGCTGATTCCCAAACAGTTATTTGGAACCGTTGTAGATGGACGGCGGCAGTTTCACCTGACCGTTGCCGAAGGAAGCCGAGAGTTCTTGCCAGGCAAACAAACACCGACAGCTGGCGTTAACGGACCGTTTCTGGGACCGACACTACGACTGCGGCGAGGCGAAGATGTCGATCTGATCGTCCAGAATAACCTGGATGAAATAACGACAATGCACTGGCACGGAATGCACGTTCCCGCTCGCATGGACGGCACACCACATCAGAAAATCGAGCCTGGAGAATCATGGACTGCCAGCTTTCCAGTCGATCAACAGGCCGCTCCGTTATGGTACCACCCGCATCCGCATGGCAGTACGGGGCGGCAGGTCTATCGGGGAGTCGCTGGCCTCATGTGGATCGATGACGATAACAGTGATGCGCTGGACCTGCCAAAGACCTACGGCGTTGACGACATTCCACTCGTGCTCCAGGACCGACTATTTGACAACGATGGTGCGTTTCGCTTTGCCCGCAACCAGGGTGCTGTCTTTGGAAACACCATGCTGATCAATGGAACCTGGAATCCATTTCTCCAGGTTGAGTCGCGTCGCATTCGATTCAGACTGTTAAACGGCTCGAATGCGCGTATCTACTACATCGGCTTTGACGATAACCGAGAGTTTCATCAGATCGCCACAGATGGCGGATTCCTCGAGACGCCCCTCCAAACCAACCGCGTGATCCTCGCACCCGGCGAGCGAGCCGAGATCCTGGTTGACTTCAGCGACGGTGCTGAAGTCGTGTTGAAAAGCTATCCGGAAGCCGGGTTTCTGAGGACGATCACGTCGTTTTTCTGGGGAATCGGCACGGGGAATCTGCAATTGTTAAAGATCGTTCCCCAGCCGGCAAAACGTGCATCTCACGCACTGCCAGAGCGCCTCAACACCATCTCCCGCATCGATCCCTCACTCGCCGCCAAAACCCGTCCGATGGTTTTGGCTGGACCCCGACAAGGTGGTCGAGGCGGACGAGGGGGACGACTACAAAACATACAACAACGCATCACCCGGAATCTGGAGGCTCTACAAGGCGGACGAGGACAAGGAGGTCGAGGAGGTCGAGGAGGTCGAGGGGGACCACCGATCAACGGCAAGACAATGGATATGGCGAGAATTGATGAGGTCGTGCGATTGGGAGACATTGAGATTTGGGAAGTGCATAATCGCGGCGGTCAGCCTCACCCTTTCCACCTCCATCCGGTCCAGTTTCAAATTCTCGACCGCAACGGCCAACCATCCACCAGTGCCGACCTCGGATGGAAAGACACAGTCCTGGTGCCTCCAGGCGATCTCGTTCGGATCATCATGGCCTTCGAGCGATATGCTGATCCTCAGGTACCATACATGTACCACTGCCACGTCCTGGAACACGAAGACAACGGGATGATGGGACAGTTCCTGGTTGTGGAAGAACCAGAGCAACTCAGCCTGATCACTGGCAAGACGACCGTCGTCACATTCATCACTGGCGTTCAATGCGGGCATTGTTACGAGCACGCGCGTTTGTTCGACAAGGTGCTTCGGGAGAACGACATCAACCTGGTGATCATCACGCCAGAATCCGAGCCGGACCAGGAGAGAGTTGCTGCGCTGTCGTCGAGCCTAATCTCAGACACTGCTGGCAAATGGGCAGGCTGGTTTGGAATGGCCCACACCAGCCCAACGCACGGCACAGTTCTGCTGGATGCAACCGGCGAGGCCGTCTGGAGATCCACAGCCCCCGAACCATACATGGATGTCCAAAATCTCGTGAACCGTGCGAAAAATCTGCCGGGCAGATAATGAGAACTTTTAGCCCGTTGCCTTTTCTGCTGCCACAATCTCCTGCATGTCCCGATCAAACGACGCTCCGTCGAACGGCACGACGACAATCTTGCTGGCGTGATTATCGTTTCCCAGGTCTTCCGCTTTCTTCACATCAATGACCGAAAAGATGAAGTGCGTGACGTGGCCGTCTTCTACATATGCGGTCGGACGCTCTACCATCTCCCAGTGGTTCACAGTTCCATCTGTATAGCGAAATACCATGGCCTCTTTGCGGAAGGCAACGCCCCGATACGTCCAGTTATGAATACCATCTTCGGACGTAAAGTGATAAGATATTCCGGTAGGCCAATGGTTGTACACAATGTGATACAGGCCGCCGCTGTACCAGACAGTGGGGTCCTCATTCCGCGTCTGAGGCAACTCTGGATATTTATCGTACAACCGATCGCTCATGATCTTATAAGGCCCCAGAATGCCGCTTTCGCTGATCAGGGTAGCAGTGGACCGGGGGACAATCATGTATCTCCCCTCTGGTCGCAGCAGGATTTTGACATTGGCCATGCGGCCGTTCCTTTCATAGCGGGCAAGTGCCGGATCAAATCCGTTGAAATCTACCTTGATCCTGCCGAGCAGTTCAAACGGGCCGTCTGGCGATTCGGAAACAAAGACCTCTCCCTCAGTAATCTCACTTGTCACCGTGGCGTACCGACCATCGTGCATCCTCAGTCCGATCACATTGTGTCCCTTACCGCCCTGCCAGTGGGGCCAGAGAAGGCCCTTGTCTTCATAGGGACCCATAACGTGATCGCTGACAGCGTGTATGCCCTTTGAGTCTTCTTTCCAGCCGGTGCGGTGCGTAAAGGCGTGATGCCAGCGGCTGGCATAGATGTGATAGCGCCCCTCATCGTCCTTTACGATCTTACCGTCCCAGTAGCACCAGTTCTCCAGCCTGACATCTTCCAGCCCGTTGTGGATGTCGCGCGGCAACACATTCGGATCGCCCCAGACTCCCTCGGAGACCAGAGGCCCCCGAGGCTCCATGGGAAGAAAGTAGTCAATCAGGGTTTTTGCTGTCATACAATCTCCTTTACGTCAGTCGCTTGAAGTTCTCAGTCAAGGCCCATCACTTCGCGGACGCAGGGAAATTCTCGCCAGATGTCGGTAAAGCAGTCGTTGCCGTTTTTTGCGCAATCAACATGGCTCATGCGGGCAATTGTGGCATAGCGAATATTGGGAGAGGCATTGGGACTGGCGCAGTGATACACCAAAAAATGAGCGAGAATGAGATCCCCTGCCTGACCGGTGATCATATGCGGCGACTCGGGCTGGTCGATACGTGGCTGTCCATTGGAGAGAATTTCAATGCCCTCCTTATTGAGATAGTCTTCATAGACATGATGGGACCCGGGCCAGACAGTGAAATTCCCACTATAAGGCTCGGGTACATCGGCGAGATAGATGATGCCAAAGCAAGTAAAGCCCCGGTGATAGGAGCCTTTTGGTTTGCCA
>JAPOXY010000138.1:29939-30382 GCA_026706845.1 Gemmatimonadota bacterium | reverse complement strand
ATTCACGATTTGAAAGGGATTGAGTTTGCAACCGGACTGACAAGACTGAATCTTAGAAACAACAGCATCTCGGATATCTCGCCACTGAAAGACTTAATCCACTTGACGCAGTTGGCCCTTAACGACAACAACATCTCGGATATTTCACCGCTTGAAAACTTAAGCAACCTGACAAAGTTGGATATTTGGGACAACAGCATCTCGGATATTACACCACTTGAAAACTTAACCAGTCTGACACATTTGAGTCTTAGCTATAACCACATCTCAGATCTTTCACCACTTGAAAACTTAACCAGTCTGACAAATCTGGAGCTACGCAACAACAGCATCTCGGATCTCGCACCACTGGCTAAGTTAGCCAGTCTGACAACACTGATACTCGACTCTAACCGCCGCATCACAGACCTCATACCACTGGCTAAGTTAGCCAGTCTGACAAG
>JAPOXY010000138.1:0-29929 GCA_026706845.1 Gemmatimonadota bacterium | reverse complement strand
GACAAGGCTGGACCTCAATAATAACCTGATTATCTCGGATATTTCACCGCTTGAAAACTTAACCAGTCTGACAAATCTGTATTTGGCCAACAATAGCATCTCAGGTATCTTGCCGCTTGAAAACTTAACCAGCCTGACAGACCTATTTCTTGGCTCCAACAGCATCTCGGATATTTCACCGCTTAAAAACTTAACCAGTCTGGCAACACTATATCTTGGCTCCAACAACATCTCGGATATTTCACCGCTTGAAAACTTAACCAGTCTGGCAACACTGTATCTTGTTACCAACCGCATTTCAGACCTCTCACCGCTGGTGTCCAACATGGGATTAAGTAGCGGGGACCGGATTTCTATAACGCGTAATCCTCTGAGTGCCGTATCCATCAACACACATATTCCAGCACTTCAAGCGAGAGGGGTTTCGGTGAATTTCTAATTGACCCGAATACCGATGGCCCTTAAAAACTCAGTATTTTCTGATACTTGGCTGCTAAAAAATTAGGCCGCGATCTCAAGGGATCGCGGCCCGTTTTTATTTTCTCTTTCTTTGTGTCTCTGTGTCTTTGTGTGAGAACCCTTACCCCTCAAGCTTTCCCGGACGGCCGATTTCGATGAGGTTGCCATCCGGGTCGTGTACGAAAACATAGCGCGTGCCGTCGTGTGGACGCACGCCGGGACCTGATGCCACGCGCACGCGCTCGCGGTCGAGCGAGGTGATGACGCGGTCGAAGTCAGCGACTTCAAAGGCGATGTGGCGGCGCGAGGGACGGGGGTATTCTTCGGCGAGGATCAGGTGGATTTCGACGTCGCCACAGCGATACCAGGCACCTGCAAAGTCGTAATCTGGCCGGGGGATGGGTTGCAGCCCCAGAATTTTTTCGTAAAATGCAGATGCGCGCTCGAGGTTGCCTGTAACCAATGTGATGTGGCTGACGCGGGTGATGCCCATGCCAGCCGATTCCATGTGATTGGCCACCGGATCAATTCTCCATCAGTAGGGTTCTCATTTTTCGCATACGAGAGGGATGCTTGAGTGCCGCCAGGGCTTTGTCGCGTATTTGGCGCACGCGCTCTTTGGTCAGGTTGAGGATGTTGCCAATTTGTTCCAGCGTCATTGTTTCACCGCTGTTGATGCCAAAATAGAGGCGCAACACGCGGGCGTCGCGCGGAGCCAATGTGTTGAGCGCGGTGCGTATTTCCTCTGCCATGGAGCTTTCGAGCATGGCCTCTTCCGGGGTTTCCTGATCGTTGTCTGACAACATTTCCAGCAAGCTGGTGTCAGGGCCGTCTTCAAGGGGCATGTCGAACGAGACATGCCACCGCGAAGCGCTGAGGAGGTCTTGAACTTGCTTGGGGTGCAGTTCGGCCTGTGCAGCGATTTCTTCAACACGCGGTTCTCGCCCCAGCGATTGTTTGAGTTCTGAGGATATGCGTTCCAATTTGCTCAGGTGTTTGATTTTGTTGACGGGCAGTCGCACCATGCGGGCTTTTTCTGCCAATGCCGATAAGATGCCCTGTCGAATCCACCAGACTGCATACGTGGTGAATTTGACGCCTACGGTTTCGTCGTAGCGGGTGGCTGCGCGAACAAGACCCATGTTGCCTTCGGCGATGAGGTCTTCCAGGAGCAGGCCGCGTCCCTGATATTCTTTGGCTATGGTAATGACGAATCGCAAATTGGATTCGATCATTTTATTCAGACTTTTGCGGTCTCCTTTGCGAATGCGCTTGGCCAGATCAATTTCTTCTTGTGGCGTGAGCAATTCGCTATAGGCGATGTCTTTAAAATAGAGTTCCAGTGCGGAACTGCTGCCTCCATTTGTTCCGTTTGAGGTCCTGTAACTCATAAGTGCGGCAGACATGTATTTCCCCCGTGACTGAAAAATCGACTCTCTTGATCGAGTGTCTTGTGTTTCAACTCGTCAAAGGTTCACAATAAGTACTGTGACACCTTCCGACTCTTGTATGGGAGAGAATCGGTTGTTGCCAGAATATACGGCACATCGATCATGGGGATACCAATGGCCTGATTATGTGACAACCTGGTTTAGGGGAGTGTTGCTTTGGGGAGTTGATCTGGATGGGGAAACGACCACGGGCCGCAGGGGAGCGGTGTGTTCGACCAAATCATAGTGTGGGGCAAGTATTGAGGGGAAAAATAATACTTGGGCAGACAAGATAGCGGATTCAATTATGTAATGCAACTATTTTTCTGTGCCATTCTCCTGATATTTTTAGATGAAATACTTATTGGCATATTGAGGAATAATAATAAATAGAATTTCATTTGTCAATAAATAACTCTTGTTTAACGAGTTACAGGCTTGCTATTGGCCCTCGGCAGTATCTGTGCCATTGAGTTGTCGCTGTGCGAGGTCGCGGTCGAGCAAGAACAAACCGTTGCCCTCTATGCCGACCAGCTTGATCGTGTCGATCAATTCCCTGACAATGGCTTCTTCTTCGACCTGTTCGGCAATAAACCACTGGAGAAAGGTATGGGTGGCGTGGTCGCGTTCGGACAGGGCGAGATCGGCGATGTTGTAGATGCTTTGAGAGACTCTTTGCTCCTGGGCAAGGCTGTCTTCAAATACTTCTAATGGGCTGTCCCAACTTTGTTTGGGGGTATCAATGGCGCTAAAGCGTATATCGGCCTCGCGGTCGTCGAGGAAGTCGTATATTTTCATGCCATGGGTGAGTTCTTCCTGGGCTTGAACGCGCATCCAATGGGCAAAGCCGTTGAGATTTTGCGTGAGAAAATACGCGGACATTGCCAGATAACTATACGCCGAGTAGTATTCCATGTTGAGTTGCTCATTGAGCGCGGCGTTTATGTTTGTGTTGATCATGGTGTCCTCCTGTTGCGAGAGGGAGAAAAAAGGAGTATCCAAAAGGGGGGGATAAGTATAAGAAAAATATGGATTTTGTCAACCTGTTAAAATAATTGATTGATTATACTTTATTTAGAGCAATAAATCCCCAATGGTGTAGCGAATTTTTCTATTGATTCTTTTTGCGAAATTGCGTAAAACTTTAGGGTACCTAAACGCGGAGTATTTGACTACCCCAGTGTGGCTCATAAGTCACCCAACAGGAGGTTTGTTTTTTGTTATGATTCCCGAAAAGGTCCTCATGGCTTTGAACGAGCAACTCAATTTTGAGTTCCATTCGGCATTTCACTATCTCGCCATGGAGACGTATTTTCACGAGGTAAATCTGCATGGGTTCGCCCATTATATGCGCGAGCAATACAAAGAAGAACGGATGCACGCGCTCAAGATCGTGGATTATATTAATGCGCGGAACTGTCGGGTTCTGCTCAAGCAGATCGCCGAACCCCCTTCTGAATGGGCATCCCCTCTGGAGGTTTTTGAAGATGCGCATCGGCAAGAGCAGAAATCCAGTGGGATGATCAATGATCTGGTCGATCTCTCACTGAATGAGCGCGACCATGCAACGGAGATTTTTTTGAAGTGGTTTATCGAGAAACAGGTAGAAGAGGAGGCCCAAATCAGCAGTATTGTGCAAAAGTTGAAGCTGGTGGGCGATGACGCTTATGGTCTGTTTTTACTGGATCGGGATATGGGGGGATAAATACTTGTGTCCGCAGGCAGACTGAATACAGAAGCACTCTCAGAGATATATACTGAGGGTGCTTTTTTATTTGGGTACAATGAGTGGAAATTTTTTGACGGGATGGATAATTTGCCGTACGCGAATATCAAATGCATCTGAAACCACGTCTGGCGTCAGTACCTGATTGGGAACACCACTGGCCACTTGTTCGCCATTTTTCAACACATGTACCTCGTCGGCATATTGGGAAGCTAAGTTGAGGTCGTGCAACACGCAGAGTACTCCTGTTTCATTGCTGGCCCATTTCCGGGCCAGTTGCAATACCTGATGCTGATGCGATAAATCCAGGCTTGTCGTTGGTTCGTCCAGTAGCAGATATCGCCCTGCGGTGAGATGTTTGTCCCATATTTGGGCCAGTACGCGCGCAAATTGTACCCGCTGTTGCTCGCCACCCGATAGTGTTGGATAAACGCGCTGTTCCAGGTGCGCCACGCCTACCCGTTTCAAAGCCTCCTGTGCAATCTCATAATCCCGCGCGCTTTCTATGCCTTTTACGTGTGGGAAGCGCCCCATCAGCACCACGTCTAAAACGCGGAAGGGGAAAGTTAAAAAAGACTGTTGTGGCAAAATCGCGCGCTGTTTCGCACAGTTAATAGGTGTTAAATCGGCAATAGAACATCCATCTATCCAGATCGTTCCCTCAGAGGGGACCCACTCACCGCACATCACTTTTACCAACGTGGATTTGCCTGCGCCATTTGGCCCGAGCACGGCCACAACTTTGCCCGGTGCGATCTGGATCGAAACGCGTTTGAGCAGATAGTGCCCATCTATTAGAACAGAAACCCCGCGCGCTTCAAACATCAAAACACCTGTCGGTTGCGATTTTGTAGCAATAAAAAGAGGAAAAAGGGTACGCCGATGACTGCTGTTACAATGCCTATGGGCAATTCGGCAGGTGCGACAAGCGTGCGTGCTACCAGATCAGCGGCCATCAATAGAGAAGCCCCCAGGAGTGCTGCTCCCGGGATTAAGTAGCGATGATCTGGCCCAATTGATAACCGCAGAAGGTGCGGCACCACCAGGCCGACAAATCCGATTATGCCCACCACAGAAACCGATGCACCCACAGCGAGCGCAGCCAGTGTTATCACTTCGCGCTTCATGCGTTCGACAGATACGCCCAGATGCCTCGCCTCGGATTCTCCCAATAAAAAGATGTTGAGCGCGCGTCCATAGAGACCGAGCAAACAGACCGATATAATAATAAAAGGCGTTACTACGCTCACCGAGGTCCAGGTCGCGCCACCCATGTTGCCCATGCTCCAGAATGTGATATTGCGCAACTGTGCATCTGTTGCCACAAATGTCAATAAACCCGTTAATGCACCGCTCAATGCATTGATGGCTATGCCCGCCAACAGCATTGTTGCCACAGCTACGCGTCCACTTGTCGCGGACAATTGATAGACCAGTAGTGTTGCAGCGACCCCGCCGATAAATGCAGCGATGGGCAGTGTAAAGATGCCCAAAATCTCCGATAGGCCCTTCAATACAGTCGCGCCCAGGACAATTACGGATACCGCAGCTAATGCGGCACCACTTGACACGCCAATCAAACCGGGGTCGGCCAATGGGTTGCGAAAAAGCCCCTGCATGGCAGCACCAGATACAGCCAATCCAGCTCCGACGAGTATGTTCAACAGGACTCTCGGCAGCCGAATGGCGACGACAACAGCTTCCTGGTGCGATTGAAATGTTTGCTCAACAGAAAACCCCATTCGTTTTGCAAAGATCGACAAAACCTGTGCGGGTGTAACGGATACTGCGCCAATGCCCACCGAGGCTACTGCCAGTACGCATAGCAAGGCGCACAGTGCCAGCAATATCAGAGAGGTTCGTTTTATTTGTAAGCGAGAAATGCGAATACCATCCCGTTGTAAAACTGTTGGTACCGCGCTCATGACCCATCTTTCAATTGTGGGTGTAATAGATGAGACAGGTCGCGCACTGCATCGGCCAACCGGGGACCGAATCCCAACAGATAAATGCCATTCATCGTCACAATGCGCCGTTCCTGTCCGGCCGGTGTCAATGCTACGCCGGGTACTTTGAGCAGATCATCTATATCACCCAGGCTTTCCAGTCCGCTTTCGAGCATCAAAATGACATCGGGTGCCGCAGCGACTACTGCCTCAGATGTTAAAGGTTTATATCCGTCGTATTCGGTCACGGCATTCACGCCACCTGCTAAATTGATCACGGCATTGGCAGATGTATTTTTTCCCGATACTAACATTGTGCCCTGCCCTCGTGCATAGATAAATAATACGCGGGGATGACGAGATACTTTTGCGAGCAATTGGCGCGTTTGCTGCATGTCGTCAGATAATTTTTGTGCGAGAGCTTCCCCTTTTTCTGTCTTTTTCAGCGCACTGGCAATCGCGCGGATCTTTTTTTTAGCGACCTCGACCGTATATGAGTCGGGCAATACCACCACCCGCACGTCGGCCTGACGAATTTGTTCCAGGGCTGCGGGTGGCCCCGCATCTGCGCTGACCAATACCAGGGTTGGATTTAGAGACAATACGCCTTCGGCTGAGAGCCGACGCTGGTATCCCACTTTGGGCAGGGATGTTGCGGCTTCGGGATATTGGCTGGATGTATCTACACCTACCAGGAGTGAATCGGCGGCGAGTGCGTACACAATCTCTGTGACGTCGCCACCTACCGATACGACGCGCTGTACGTGTTCATCGGCACGGGCTTGTGTGAATAATCCGCAACACAGGAATAGAAGAATGGGTACGCGGCGCATTAGACTGTCTCCTTGTGTTCAGAGTCCAGAAAAACCTCGTGAATCTCCAATTGGTTTGAACCTGTAAACGCCTCTTTGGGTAATGATCCCGACCTGGCGTGGCCTTTTTGAAATGCCTCGGAATTGACCCAGTTTTTGAAATGCTCGTGCGATTCCCAAAAGGTGAGCACGATATAGGGATGATCCTTTTTTTTCGGGCGTAATACTTTGTTGGAGATAAAACCCGGCATGCCATCCACCAGATGTGCTCGATTGCGAAAACGCTCTTCAAATTGTTCGGCGTATTCTGGATTTACAAAAATGCGATTGGCAACAGCTATCATAACAGACCTCCTGTCTTGTGTTTCAATCACCGAAGCGAGCGCGTCCCGTCGGGTTGAAATGTGTAGGTGAAATTGTAAAAACGCGATTGTGCGCCAGCAGATGGTATTGCGCCACCGCCTTTGTAATAGCTCGTAAATTTGAGCTTGGCATAACGACCATCTGCGGTGCGGATAACCAGTACGATCCCGGGGTTCATCAGGATGGCATGGGGTGGAAAACCCTCAGGCCCGGTATATGTGTACCAGGCTCTGCCGATAGCGGGAAGACCGGCCTGATCCTGTACATATCCCGATTCGGGTGCTGTTGAAAGGGTATCGTAATCTGTTGCTGTGAGTACGATTGCACCGCCTTCACCTGGACCGCTGCTGCCGCTGTTGGTTAAGACGGTCGTCCCCTTAAACGCAATATCCCATTTTGTGGAGTTGGAATCTGCTGGCGATACAATAGCACTGTCTCGAAGGCTGTAATATGTGAAGACGTCCTGCCGATTCGGGTCGGCGGGAATATCCTGGACGACGACTTCTGTTAGCGTTGTAATTGGCGCAGGGGCTGGCGCGGCTTCACTGCCGAATACCTGGACGAAGAGTAAGAAGTCTGCAAAATCAACCGTTCCACTGTTGTCGAGGTCGTATAAGGCCTCTGTTGTGCCAAAAGCCTGGGCAAACTGGAGAAAGTCGGGGAAATCGACTGTGCCACTGCCGTCAAAATCGGCATTGGACGGTGTTTGTGCCAGTGCTGGCGCTGTTGCTAAAACAAAAATACAAAAGAGTAACAGGTTTAGAGTTTTCACGACGGTATCCTCCCTGAAAATTTGAAGTGATTAGAAGCTCTTTGTCAATCCTGCATAGAGTGTTCGCCCGGGCAGTGAAGGGGTGTAGTCCAGTCGCTTTTCATCGAATATGTTGTCGATGCCCAATTGAACTGTCGCGACTTTGCGGATGTGTTGGGATATGGAGATGTGCCAGAGGTCATAACCCGGTGCATATTCTTCTGGTGCATCTAAGATGGTATTTAAGTTGCGGTCGCGATAACCGTATCGCCCCCGATAAATACCGCGCAAACTCCCGCTAAAACCGAGTTTCTCATTGTGGAAAAAGAATCGCATCGTGGCCGTGTGTTTTGAGCGATTGTACAAACCGCCGTATTCAGATATTTCAACGTGGCGCAGCTTGTTGGTTTCTGTGTCAATTTTTACAATTTGATCGGCTTCGATTTTGTCCAGGACTTCTCGATCCCCGGTTTCCAAATACTGATAGCCGGCGGATAGGGTCACGTCTGAGAATGGGTTTAGTGTGAGTTCGCTTTCTATGCCTTTTGTAAAGACGCGATTGAGGTTGAAATAGGTATAGACACTTTGTCCGCTCATTTTGCGCGCGATGGGCGAGGCTTCGATGAGGTCCTGTACGTTATTGTGGAAGAAATTGATTTTGGCGGATATACTGCCTCGCGGGGCGATTTCAATGCCTCCGTTATACGAAACCGCACTTTCGGCGCGGATCTGTTCCAGTGATTCAACATCTTGCAAGATGGCGGCAATACGGCCTTCGCGTTGTAGTAATGCCAGGCCTTCGCGCATGTATGTTGATCCCAACACGGAATAACCCACGGAGGGATTTGTAAAATCCAGATACAATTGCTGAAAGGTGGGTGCTTTGAAGCCGCTGCCGATAGAGGCGCGGAGACGCAGAGAGGGTATTGGTTTGATGAGGAGTGCTGCTTTGGGGCTTAAACGGGTTGCGTAATCGCTGTGTGCATCAATGCGTCCGCTGAGGACGATGTTGAGCCATGTGGTGGGCAACCATTCTTCTTGAAGAAAAGCAAAGGCATTTTGCGAGGTTTGTCGCCCACCTGTGATGCGGTCTGCTTTGACCGATTCCCAAATGCCTCCTGCGCCCACTGTGATCAGATTTGTTTTTCCTATGAGCTTTTGGGCCTGTAATTCGGCTTTGTGATAGTTTTGGGTGAAAGTTGAGGCAGAGTAGGTCTCGCCACTGTTGCGATAGGTGAGCTCGCTTTTGGTGTGGTACCTGGTGGTATAAAATTTTCCCGTTATCTGGAAATCGGGTGTCCATTGAAAGACGATTTTGGGATTGATATTCCAATCCGTCAATCGCGCATCGCTGTGGATGGCCTCTATCGCACCGTTTGCGTAGATTTCATCAAGGCTGTATTGGTCTTCTACAAATACCCGCGCTGCAAGCGATAGCGTGGTTCGAGGATTGGGGCGGTAAACGATTTTGGGATTTGCCGTATAGGTGACATATTCAGGCGCGGTTGGAGAAATCGTTTCGGGGGTGTGGTCATATCCGTCACTCTGGCTTCTGTCAATAAAGAATGAGGTCCCGATATTGCGTTGGTGGGTTTCTAATTCGCCAGTGAAATTCAAGGAGCCGAAGCTGCCATAGCGCGGACGCACAGATATGGAGAATGGTTTTTCAGGCATTCGCGTGATGAGGTTGATCACCCCGGCGAGTGCCTCACTGCCATAGAGCGACGATGTTGGTCCTTTGACGATTTCTACTTGCTCGAGATTGTTCACCAAAAAGCGGTCCAGATCGAGCGTTCCCGCTGTGCGGCCGATGATGGGTTCGCCATCCAGGAGAATAAGCGTATAATCGGGGTCAAAGCCCTGCATCTGAACGCCCATGCCGTGATCGGATATGACGGCAAGCCCGGTTTGTTCGGCCAGCAGGCCTCTCAAATTTATTACGCCAGATGCATCGATTTCTCGTTTGGTAATGACCTGTGTTTGGATGGGTGCATTTTCGACTTTGCGAGACGATTTGGTGCCTGTGACAACAATTGGCGGCAATGCAATGGTTTCGGGTGTCAACGCGATGGTCATTCGCGCGGTGGTGTTTGTCGAGATTTTTATCTCTTTTTCCACGAGATGATATCCTACCAGGCGCGCTATAAGGACGTAATCACCAGCTTGCACATTGTTGAAAGAAAACCGCCCTGTCGATGAGCTCACAGTTCCCAATGGTGTATTTGCAATGGTGATATTCACATTGGGTAGCGGCGTTCTTTCAGATGTTTGCACCACTCCCTGAATCTGACCCGTTTCATGTTTTGCCGCAACGGCATTGCATTGCCAGGTCAGAAAGAGGAGCAATCCAATCCATTTTATTCCATCCAGTACGTATCTCATAAGAGCCTCTTTTCCAGATATTGTTGCTGGAAATAGTATTGGTTTAGTTGAGATGAATATGTTGCGGGTTGTAATGTATTTGAGGCAAGGGTGGTAGTATTGTATCTGAAAAGTCATCGCATTCTTTTGGAAAGTCGTCGCATTCTTTTTGTGTGGGTAAAATGCCTGCGACCTCGCAGTCTTCGATAAATTCCAGGCGTTCCTGAGCGCTGGCGAGGCTGTCGCTCATAAGGCAAAATTCATCTGTGGGAAGCACCAGTGTTGTGGATCCATAATTGACCGTAATATGCGATGCCTCAATCGTGCCCTGTTCGATCTGACTGTGTATTGCAAAAATCGATTGGCACAATTTTGCGAAGCAAGTGAGGCACATGCAGATATTGACATAGCCGTAAAAGAGGCAGATGTGGTCCTCTTTGTAGCGATAAATACAGATTGGGTGTGTGCCTTCGGTGTTGTTCGCCAGGATTTGTGGATTGTCCATTGCGTGTTCCTCCAAATAGTTTGTGATTTGGTTATAGTTGGATGGGGTGGGCGATCTTTTTTTGCACTCGCTGCCCAAATTGTGCGCCAGAATGAGTGCCATCAAGAGTGTCCAGATGAAAACGCCAGAGGGGATGCACAGCAATACGGATGCCCCACTGCTCACGAAAATGAGAGTTTTGGTTGTCAAGTTACAGGCTCCTCTTTGACTCTGGACGAAGGCCACATTGCACTGCGCCACAATAAATAGAACCAACCGATGATGGCCCCAAAAGTGAGGGCTGCGAAAATTGCGATAGTAGCCCACACGCCCGTTGGTGTATCGGGCAGAGACGATGCAATTGGTGGGCCGGGTATTGCGCCCGGTCCCTCAAATACGGTTTTGTAAGTGGTATTGTCCCACATTGCGATTTGCAATTGAAGCGGAGTATTGGGTTTTGTGGTGAGGGTGACCGTTGGTGCAGATGCCATTCCTTTCAAATTGACGGATTCGCCCTCCAATTCGCCTATAGAAACTCCTTTGTAATTTGGAAAACCTTTGCCCAAAAACTTTGCGGTGAGTCGCATGCCTTCTGATGGATTGCAAGGAACTGCACAGGTCATTTTTATTTGATAGGGGCCAACGGGTTGCTCGGTGATGACAAAGGGCGGGGCGGTTTGGACACCGTACCGGTAAATGCCTTCAATTGTGGAGAACACTGCAACAATAAAATATGCCAGTGTGAGAATGAAGGACACGGTTGCACCGCGCAGCCACGGAAATGTTCGTGCAGGAATAGATTTCTTGCGCACTACCCATAGGTACGTACCTGCTAAAATTGAAAACGACAGCACCAATCCAAAAATGCACCAGATGATTTTGGTTGCGAGACCGCCGAAATAGCCAAAGTGAAGAGGATCTACCAGATCTGTAATGAAAGGTATGGCTGCGAGGTCTGCGCTGTGTTGGATGGCAATAACTTCGCCGCTAAATGGATGCAACAGTATTTTGTTGGCTCGGTCTCTGACGAGTGGATTGCCCGCTTGTCCGTCCAAATAGACCGGTGCGCCAATGCGGGTTGGCAGGCGCAGGGACCGGATTGTTAGGCCGGGAAACGCCGCCTGGGCGCGTTTTGTGTATTCGTTGGGTGCGTGCAACGCGGGCTGTGGACCGTAATTGTCGAGTGATGTTTTATCGACCTGAGGAAGAGGCGGTGGCAGCAGTGCTTTGTAGTTGTCTGCGGCTTGAAAACACACTTCAACAAAGTAGAACACGCCTGTAGCCGCACTCAGGAAGACGAATATGAGCACCCATATTCCCGTGGTTTTGTGCAGGTCTGACCAGAGCCTGCGCGGTCCTCGATCTGCGCGTAGTGAGAACAATTGTTTGAGCCAGCCTTTGTAAAAAAAGAATCCAGATAGACTTGATACGAGTAATGTAAATGCGGTGAGCGTGACGAGGACGATGCCTCGCGTGCCGTCAAAAAAACGCCGGTGAAAAGTGCGAAAAAAACGCTGCACATTAAAAAAACTGGTATGGCCTTTTAGTACGCCGGTATATGGATCGAGATAGACTTTTCGCGTTTGTCCGTTTAGGGATACATACGCCAGGGCAGCAAAACCATTGCCTTCGGGTGCATAAATGCCCGACGCGAGTCCGTCGGGAAACTCATCGCCCAATGTTTTGTACATTGCACTCCAATCATAAGGCGCGTTGCGGGTTTCGACGCGCATGGCGGGATTGAGCAACCAATCTATTTCATGGGATAGAGTGGCAAATGATCCGGAAAAGCAGACCACAAAAAGCAGCAAGCCAGTGTTTAGCCCCAACCAGCCGTGCAGGCGAAAAAGTATCTTGCGCCAATTCATTTTGCCGTTCTATCCCGTTAGATGCCGTGTTACTCAGGCCTTTTTTAATCAGAATTGATAGCGGACGGTCGTGTCAAAGCTTCTGGGCGTGCCTCTAAACCCACCGATGCGACCGCCATAACCGCCCGGGAAATATTCTTTACCTGTGAGGTTGTGTAAATTGACGGCGATTTTGAATCGGTCGTAGCGGATGAATATGCCACCGTTGACGACAAAGTAAGAAGGCAGGTTGTCGTCTGTTTGGAACGTCGTGCGCTCGCTGAGATAACTGCCGCCCAGGGCGAAACCGATTTGAGAAGCTGGAGAAAGTGGCATATCATAGCGAGACCAGAATCCGATGGTGTTTTTTGGGTTATTTGGGTTCTTTTTTCCGACATTGTCCGGGTTGGTGTCTTTGGTAATTTCGGCTTTGAGGCTGCGCGCAAAACTGCCGTGTACACTCCAGCGGTCGGTGATAATACCGGCCATGTCGAGTTCGAAACCCTGGCTTTGAATTTCGCCGACCTGAACTCTGCGATCTGGCATGTCTTCGGGCGGGTTTGGATCTCTGAGAATGACATTTTCCTTGGTGATGTGATAAAGCGCGAGGGTGGTATTAAAACGGTTGTCTAAGAATGACGATTTCGCGCCGCCTTCTATTGTCCAGCTGTTTTCAGGATCAAAGGGACCGCCATATCGGTCGGGGTCAAATGTGTAGCTGGAACGGACGGGTTCAAATCCCTGGCTATAACTCAGATAGGTCGAGATTGACGGGATGAGCTTGAACACCGCACCGCCGCGCAAAGACCACTGAGAGTCGCTGGCCCGGTTGTTCGATCCTTCTTCGGCTTTGTCTTCGAATGAGTCGTAGCGGGCACCTATCAGCACGTTGAGCTTATTACCGAGGGCGATCTGGTCTTGAAGATAAAAACCGAAGGCCGAGATGCGGTTGTTGAGGCGCGTGGTCAATTGGGAAATGCCCCGCGGAATATCTGCCCCGTAATAGGAATATTTGAGTGGGTTGTTTGCTTGCGCGAAAACGGGATTAAAGATATTGATATTGGGCACCGGCCCGCCCCGGCTGGCGTCTCGAGCGGTTGCAAAGCGGTAAAGACCTTCTGTGAGGGTGTATTCCACGCCCGAGAGTACCGTGTGGTTGATTGATGCGGCGTTGATATCGTAGATCAGGTTTGCGTTGACGGCTCGCTGCTGTTTTTCGCGATACTGATCTCGGAATTCTCGCAGCATGGTTTCGCCGTCGGCGAGCAGGCCGCGGGGTTCGTGATATTCTTGCCGCCGTTGGTTGGTCAGGTAACTGGCCGAAACGTCAAATTTGAGGTGGTCTGAAAATCGGTGGTCTGCGCGGAGGCGATAGACATAGGCTTCGATGCTGATAAAATCGTCGGGTTCGTTGACCGTATAATCAAGCGGGAGATCGACGAGTTCGTGGTTGAAAAAGGGGACGCCTCTATTGCGATGGCCTTTATTGAGTTCGTCAAACCATTCGCCGTTTATTGAAATAGATGTGCGGTCTGTAGGCAGCCATATGAAACCGCCGTTGAAGGACGAGTAAATGAATTGTTCGTGTTGGCGGAATCCATCATCATTGGCATGGTTGACGTTGATTTTGTAGAGCAGTTTACCAAAACCAGGGGTTACGGGTACGGGTCCTGTTGAAGAGAAGTTTGCCTGAGATTTTGAATAGGATCCGAGCGTAAGCTTGAGTTCGTTTTTTTGTCGCGCACTCGGTTGTTTGGTAATGACGTTAATAAATCCACCGGGTCGCGATTGCCCATAGAGCGCGCCAGCAGGACCTTTGACCACTTCGACGCGTTCTACGTCGTCTAAGCGCATTCGGTTGAAGAAGCCGTGTACCTGATTGAGACCGTTTTGCTTGACTGCGCCGTCTCCTGTGGTGCGAAAGCCGCGCATGTTAAAGTCGAGGTATTCGCTGAAGGGATTGACACCACTGACGTTTTGCAGCACGTCGGTGAGATAGGTCAGTCCCTGGTCTTCGACGAGATCGCCATTGATGATTTGGACGGACTGGGGCAAGTCGCGCAAAGCGGTGTTGGTGCGCGTTGCAGTGGTGCGGTCTGAGGCATACCCTTCTTCGACAACTGTGATTTCATTGAGGATGTATGGCGTGTCTTCAATGAGGGTGATTGCGATTTTGGGGACTTGCTTTGGGGTGACAGATACGGTTTGTTCAATGGTTTTATAACCGAGATAACTCGCGATCAGGACATGGTCTCCGTGCGGCACATTGGGAATCACAAAATACCCCTGGTTATCTGCCACAGCACCCAGGCGCGTGTTTTTGAGCACAATGCTCGCACCGGGAAGTGGATTATTTTTTTGATCTAAAACTTGTCCGCGAATAGTATTTGTTTGTGCGAGGACCGGTGTTGAATAGATCGCGAAAACAACGAGCAATAGTAACCGATAAAAATTTGACATGTTGATTCTCCGCATTGATGAGATATTGGGGTTGAGAATTTTAAAAATCTGTACAACTCCATTTTCTTTTTGCATCTATAGTGCATAAATTTTATGTTTAAAACATGCTGCGCCTCCTTTGGGGTGTGGCTCTCTGCCATCGGTTTTCTGCTTTGACGGGCGATAACCGGTGGCATTTTTGTTTTTTGTGCAGACCGCTACAATGATTGCAGAAAGGCGAGCAGTGCGTCGCGGTCTGTTTTGGACAAGTTTCGCACGGCTTCGCGCGATTGTTCGGCTTCGCCGCCGTGGAACATAATGGCTTCGAGCAAGGTTCTGGCTCTGCCATCGTGTAAGTAGGCCGGAACGCCGCTGACGGTTTCCGTGAGTCCAATGCCCCACAGTGGGGGCGTTTTCCACTCGCGACCATCGGCTTCGTAGTCCGGACGATTATCGGCGAGGGCTTCGCCCATGTCGTGGAGCAACAAATCAGTGTAGGGGTGAATGGTTTGATTCGATAGCGACGAGATGCTGTGGTTGTCTGTTTTAAATGTGGTGGTATGGCAGTTTGCACAACCGGTTGATTCAAAGAGTGCTTCGCCTCGCAATGCCTGTGGATCATCCCACAGACGCCGCGCGGGCACGGCGAGGGTTTGTAAGTAAAATGTAGTGATATCCAGTATTTCTTCTGAGATTTCCGGATCGTCGTTGCGGCCGTCGTGCTGGGGCTGTCCCAGGACGGATTCCTGAGGGAAATAGGGGTTAGTAACGCCCATGTCTTCGTTGTATGCGCCGGCAGTTTGTTGCAAAAGATCGGGGTTGTTGGCTTTCAGGCCAAAGCGCCCCAGTTCCATTTGGCCCGTTCGGAAATTGTACACATAATTGGGGCGGCCCGATATGCCGTCCCGGTTGGCATCTCCAGGATCCGATAGGGCGAGAATATCGGCCTCGGAGATGGCTTCCAGGAGGCCGCGTCCAAATACGGGTGGGGCCATGCGCGCAGAGAGGAGTACGCCCGCGGGCAGTGGTTGATATGCGTCAACAATGGTGTAGATGGGGTGTTTTAGATAAACTTGTTCGCCATCGGATAGGGTTTCTGTTGTTTCATAAAAGCTGACTTGAACACGCGCTTCGAGTGCGACGCTATAGTTTGAGCGGTCGCCGAGTTGGACGCCAAAGCCGGGAACGGGTACAGGACCGCCATGCGGGGTGAATCCGGGCAGGCTGACGCGCATGAGCATGGAGCCGACAAAGGGCGGTTCAGCGCCGAATGCACCGCGGCCTCGCCCGTCGCGCAGATGACATCCCACGCAAGAGGTGTGGCTAAATACGGGACCCAATCCGGGGTTGACGTCTGCAGGAGCCGTGACAAAGATCTGTTCAAAGGCGAAATCACCCGCAAAAAATTTGTCGAGTTCGTCGGGTGAAAGTGTCGGTATGGGCATTTCAAAAGCCTGGCTGGTTGCGTCAAAGACGGTTGCCGCCTCCCCGCCAGATAGGGCACTGTCAGGAGAAGGAACGATATCGGGACCAGCAGGCTTGTCGCTGCCACACGCCCAAAAGAACAGGATTGCGGCTATGGTGTGTAAAATTTGGCGATTTATTTTCATGATTTACGAAAGACGCGGAACGGTTTATGACACAAAGAATAGTCTGCCCAACTCCGCCTCAGGACGGCGGAGTTGGGGGGCTTCTCACGTTTCACATTCTATTGTTCTGCTAATACCAGACGCATAACATCCCCTTCGAGCGTTTGTTGCAAGGTTGCAATGGCCTGTTGTGCCGCTGTTATTTGCGCGGCATCGGTGGCGAGGGCGTCGCGGAATGGGAAGGAGATTTTGCCAATTTCTGTGATGGTTGCCTGAATTTCCGCTTTGACACGCTGGTCGAGGGCGGAGTCTTTGCTTTTGACAAATTCATCGAGGCCCATTGCTTCAACATTGTACCCCCCTTCATAAACATTTCGAATGCTGCGCATGTTGTCTTGAAAATCGAGGAGAGAGTTAAAGCTGAATTGCGATTCCACCAGACGCGTATCTTGCTCGGTAAAGGGATCGGCAATTTTGCCATTTCCGACTTCGTCGGCAATGCCGATCATGCCGTTGACCATTTCTTGGGCAGCGGCTTTTTGCGTGGTGTAGGCACTGCTTCCAGCGCCGGCATTGGCCACCTCTGCGCGGAAGTTTTCGCCGGATGCAATCCAACTCGTGTGCAAGTCTGTTGCCGCATCTTCGAGCAATTCTGTTGCCGCGATCAAATAATCGTATTGGCGCGGGGTGAAGTCGTCGATGGTTTTGCTGCCGCCTTCGTCAAAGAGCAAAAATTCAATGGTGTGAAATCCCTTGAGTTCGTTGGCGAGGTTGTTTACGGATTCTTTAGTCAAAGGATCGCTGCTGGCCAGGACGGCTTCGAGGTCCGTGCGGTTGACGGGCCAGGAATCCAGCGCGGGGTCATAGCCGCTGAAATCAACGGGTCCAAACAAAAAACCCTCGCTTTGTTCCCAGGGCGTACGCGCGGCCACCCATTTTGCTCGGGCTGTTCCCAGCGTAGCTGACGAGGGATTGTTTTTGAGATTCGTCACCGCGGTGAGGAGGTCTGTGGAGACGTCGGCAAGGTGTTTGTAGGTCGGGATAACTGTTTTGTCGGCAAAGTCGGTCAAGATGGGTGAAAAATCGTATCCAGGTTCTGGTTCTGGCGCGACCGGATTTTCGCCCTTGCTGCCGCAGGCCGCGAGGGATAGGGCGAGGATGATACTGAGGGTAATGTGTCTCATGGTGATTCTCCTTGAAAATTAGAATTGAAAACCGAGTGCAAAACTGGCGGTGTTTTCGCCGTTGAAGTTGTCCGTACCCAGACGCCGCATGGCATAGTCGCCTTTCAGGACGACGGCGTTGCCCATGGTGTAGTTGATGCCGAGCGTGTAAACGCGGCGTTGGAAGCGTGGGTTGTCAAAAAAGTTCTGTGGCATTTCGGCCATTGTGTCGTAGCTGTCAAATCGAAAGAACAGATGGCATTGATCCTCCTTGCGCGAAGTGAAAAAGGGCATGATGTCGTACCCGGCTTCGGCGTAAAATGCATACGCGGCACTGGCAACGGGCGTTCTCAAGACGTCGAGGTTGTTGGACAATGTGCGGTTGCGCTCGCTGACAATGTCCGCATTTTGCAGGTTTCCGTAGAGGTACATGCCCTGTGCGCGGAAGCGGTTGTATCGCAGCACAGCGTGAACGTCAAAAATGGATACATAGGCGTCCGCATCTTTCATGTCGGGTTTGGGGCGGTTGTCGGCGCTGTTGCCGCGATAGCCCGATACGCCAAAGGTGAGGCCATCGATGAGGCGGTAGTCCAACCGACCCACAAGGGCCATGTTGGTTGCGCGGACTTCTTCAAAGCGCGTTTGATGCCCGCCCACTATCCAGTTTTGCGAATCGAAGCCCGTGGCGTCTAAGCCGTTGACGAGTTGGAGTTGATAGGTCAGGCGATTGGTATGCCCACTGATTTCAATACCTGTTTCGTGCCATATTGCCGGAATAACCGCGGTTTCCGATTCGGGGCGTCGAGTGCCGAAAAAGTCCGTGGGATGGTATTGCTCTGTGGTGAGACCCACCGCGACGTAGAAGTGGCCCAGGCGGATGTTGAAGGCGTCGCTAAATTCGCGTTTGATGTAGAGTTCTTCGAGGATGACTTCTCCGCCTTTTTCCACTTCGGTTTCGTATTCGCCAAATTCCTCGTATTCGATTTCGAGGGCACCACCCGTACCGCCGTGTTCGATTTCCACTTCGGTTTCCAGTTCGACACCGCGCAGCAGACGCAGTTCCATTTCGAGTGCCAAACGCGCGATATCTATGGTGGCGCGGCTATCTGGCGGCGAACCCGCTGGGCCGCTTTTCTGGTCGGGACCGTAATCGAAGTGGGAGTAGATGAGTTCACCATATCCCGTGAATTTGATTTTGGGCGCTGACTTCTGGTCTTCTGCCATGATGCTTATGGGCAGCGCGAGCGTTAGACAGATGCTAAATAAAAAACGTCGGTTCATAAACCTCCCCTGTGTGAATATTGACGCTTAAAAAGCGTGCTGTTATATTGTATCCTGCAAGCGCAGAGGGTTTGATCTCTCTGTCGCATGCGCGCGGGTGATCGGTGATGGCCGGCAAGTCAGAACCGATCACCCTTTTTTATGTGCGATGTAGGCGACGCTTTCTGGTGCGCCACCAGATGATCAGGCCGGAGATGGACAGACCGATCAGGCCCCAGGCGGCGATGTCGTAGAGATAGACAAACCAGTCGGCGAAGAAATAACCCGTGTGAATTTGGTGTATGATCGTGTAGAGGTCGCGTCCGGGTTTTGCGGATTGGCCTACAGAGGCCCAGGTTTTTCCGCCGTTGGAACTGGTAAGCAGACCGCCTGAGGTCCACAGGTTCAAGTTTTGGGTGGAGCCTATGCCAATGCGCTGGAGGCGAACGCCTTCGGCAAGGGGCATAAATCCGAGGCCGACTTGTTCCCATACGATGCCGCCGTCGGTTGAGCGAATGAGGCCCAGGTCTTCGAGGACGACGTAAATGTGGTCGGGGTTGTCGGGTGCATAGGCGATGTCCACGGCGCGTTCTGCCGCGAAGAGCATGGGGACTTCGGTCCAGGTTTTGCCGCCGTTTTCAGAGGAATAAAGAGCCGAGCGCGTGCCGCGATAGAGGTGTTGGGGATCGCGGGGGTCAACCGCAAATGAGAGGGTGCGTTCAGAGGGCGCGCCGAGCAGGCCGGGGTGATTGAGCAAAAAACCCGAGACGGCGAGGAGTGATAAAAATATGAGTGCGCCGATGCCGACATAGCGATGGAGTTTGCGGAAAAATTCGGCGCGTTTTTTGCGCGTTTTGGGCTGTTCTTTGTGAAGCGGGATGGTTTTGCTCCTGCGCGTGGAGGCTTCAGGTGTAGCACTCATTGGGATTCTTTTTCCGTGTAAATGACATCGAGGACGGTGAGAACTCTCTTGACGCCCGCATTTAAGGCGCGTACCGAGAGAGTGGCACCGCTGATGCCGATGATGTCGCGGTTGAGGCGAATGTGATGATTGATATTTTTATTTGTATATTGGGTCAAGAATCGCTGGCGCTTGACCTGACCGCCTCGCGATTCTCGATAGACCATAATCCATACACCGCCAACGCGGTGGTCGGGTTTGACTTTGACGATGAAGGTGATGGGTTTGTAGAGGCCAATTTGATTCGCAATGATCGCGTATCCCTGATGTCGGTCATTTTTTTTTGCCTGAAAAATCGTGAAATCGGGTTCTTCGAGGCGCCACCCCAACCGCCGTTCAATGCGCTGGCGTTCTTGTGGGGTTGGGGTCCAGACTTCGCTCCAGAGCGTGTCTGCATCTGGGAAGGCTTTTTTTAGAGCCTGTTCTTCTGTGAGATATACAGTGATAGCCTCTGGGCCATCGGGACCTTGCGCGAATCCGAGTCCCGACAGGAGGCAGACCATGATACAAAATACATACTTATTTTTTATCACTGTTTTCTCTAACTTCTTTTTTTAAAAATACGATGCAATCGAAAAGAAGAGGCGTCCA
The DNA here is from genome assembly GCA_026706845.1 of Gemmatimonadota bacterium. Lineage (NCBI taxonomy): Bacteria > Pseudomonadati > Gemmatimonadota > Gemmatimonadota bacterium. The sequence continues at coordinate 9,747 of JAPOXY010000138.1, read as the reverse complement.
ATGCCGTCGCCTTTGTCGCCATTTGCCGGCGTTTTATAGGTGGTGTTGTAATCCAGCTTGAAAGCCGTGTCTTCAACGGGGCGGAAGTTCACGCCCAAGGTGATCCCGTATTCCGAATCGCCAGTTATCGAGGTATCAAAATCGACCCAGTCCCAGCGCGCAATGGCTGTGAACACGGATTCTGATAAGAAATGATCGTGCCCAAAGTGAAAGTTGGTCTGTGCATAAGCACCGCGCTGGTCGCCGTTAAATCCATCGGCGGTGGCCTGTCCGTATTCGCCCTGAAGTTCAAAGGGTCCCTGTGTAAATTGCGCATCGGCACCGAAGATGGAGAGGCGGTTGTTGTCCGCATCGTCGTATTTGCCCGTGTGGAAAGATGCGCCGAGGTCAATGCCCAGGCGCGGGCTGAAGCCGAACCGTCCGACGAGTGCTTTGTCGTGGTTGTTGTCCGATTTTTGGCTGCCCCGTCCGCTCCGAATGCGGAGTTTGCCGCCGGAGTTGACTTTTTCGTTGAATCCGTTGACGAGGTAGATTTCATAAGTTGCCACAGAGAGTTCAGAGGGATAAAAAGTGCCAAAGAAGCCCATTCCCGCCTCTGAGAGGGTGGATGGCATGATCTGACGGTTCACGGTGGGGCGTTCGGTAAGGTCGTTGAGCGGGCTGTCGTGCAGGAGGTTGAAGCGCCCGAGAGGGGAGAGTATGACACCGCCCCGATAGTTGAAGGCTTCTTTAAAGGTGAAGTCCATGATGGCGAATTCGAGTTTGATTTCGCCATCGGTGTTGCTGCCGCCTTTGACGAGACCACCGTGTTCAAATTCGATTTCGCACGAAACGTGAATTCGGTCGGTGATTTCCGAAAAGATGAAGGGGATGAAACGGTGCTGGTCAAAGGTGCTGTCTTTTCCTTCTGTCCATTCAAATTCGTGGTCAATATATCCGCCGATAGCTACATTTCTGCCCATGCGTTTGATATAGGGTTTGTCGTATATGCTGCCGGGCAATTCGGGTCGTTTGTCTTCCTCGGCTATGGTGGGTAGTGCAAATACCAGAGATAGAAACGAAACGAGCAGTTTAAAGCGCATGCTTTTCTCCTGGGTGAAACACAAGACCATTCAAAGTGGGTTGACATGATGCGCGGGAAACCCTACTTTGAATGCGAGTTGTGCTTTTGGTGTGACTCAGACCATCTTCCGCCGGGCTGGCAGCTCTTGAAACGGGAGATGGTCTTTTTTGTTTGATGGTCTATAAAAATGTTTTACTAATAAAACAATCGCCCAACAAATAAAACAAATGTTGGGCTTATGTCAACATTTTTTTTAATAATTCAGGGAATGTGTCAACATATTTTTTAATAATTGATGTTACGCAGTTTGTCGAAAAGTACGCCATTTTTGCACAATAATATAGAGTTCTGTGTAAGATCAGTTATTAGTCTATTCCGATTTTTAGTTGGAAAGCACCCGAATGAATGAGTGAATCACCCGTACACTAAAATCGGTCGGGCCACCAAACGTGTGGATGACCGAGTGGACAGAGGCCTTCCAGTACAGGAATAATTTCCTCAGTTACCGAAACATCGGGTTCAATGGCAAGATCTTCAATGCTTCGCCGCCCCATCATCAGTTGGATCAGCTTGTCCTGCGGTGTCTCAAGGTGGAAGGCGTTAGCCCGGCTGTTGGTGTGTGCAAAGCAGCCCCGATCAATTTCCAAACAATCCTGTCCCAGATCTGTCGAGATTAGAATCTTTCCACTCCACTGTGAGAGATGGGCAGAGCGCCGAAGACGTTTTTCCAACTCACCAGTGATCTTTTTTAAGGTACTCGATTGGTTGATAATCCGCATCATGCCCAGGTGGTTCTTGGGAGTATAGGTATTTGTCCGGCAGCCATAGCGTCTGCAGAAGATGGCGAAGGGATGGTCTGCGGGTATTGAGCACTTAATCCGCGTTGTTGCACCAGAGTGGTTCGCGCGGTCCGCGAGAAAGCGGACAACTGTCTCAAAAATCGCTCTTTTCTGAAACCCAATATCGCAAAGGATACAGTTTCCCTCAATCATGTTTCTAACAACATCCAGACCACCGCAGACGAAATACCCAATCACCTCACCGGCTTCGTTCAGGACAACATAAGGGTCAGCGACAACCCCAAAGTCACCCGTCGTCGCGAATTCTTTCCAACCGATTTCTTTTTTTAACAGCGTCCCCGTTCGTTCAGCGTTGTTTGCTGCGTAGAGATCCAATATTTTCGGCGCGTCCTCTGTCTCAAATTTTCGGATCTGATATGTAGATGCAGCTGCTTGCACTTCTTCTGTATCAAATTCCACGTATGTTTCCGGCAGAACTGTCGCATAGCCAAATTTATGGTAGAAGTTTGGAATACCAAAGAGCATGGAGACATCGAATCCGTTCTCGGTCATGTACGCCATGGTGTGCTCCATGACGCGCCGAGAGTATCCCTTGTTGCGATGTTCCTCCTTCGTGCCGACCCCGCAGATGCCACCCATCTTGAGTTGTGCAGACCCGAATCGCATGTGGTATTCACGGAGCCCAACTGAACTCACTTTTTCCTCGTCTTCAGTTGAAAGCCAGAATGCCCAGTTTTTTAAAGCCGGTCGAGACACTCTATGCGTAATATCATAGCGGTCAATTTTCATCGAAGCACCTCTATTGCTGCAACTGTTATTCTCACACATTACATTTGGGACTTCAGAGTCGCTCATTCGCGGTCGATTCCCGGTTTTGCATCGCCACGAAGTGGCGTTCCACCCGGCCTGTCGCCAGCATCGTACCGATGAGCAGTAACCATAGAACAAAGGCTGGCCCACTGAAATGATGTATACCAACCGTCGCGTCTAACCATATAAATTGCATAGCGATGCCGATAACCGCAGATGCGGGTGCGATATATCTGAGCTGACCGCCGACTTTCCACTGGTACCGCGCCGTGAGGATGAGCGCCAATCCAGCCGCCGAGAAACCAATTTTGCCGGTAAACCATCGCAGGTATTCGGTCGTCTCTGCCGTGGCGGTCACTTCTGGTGCAATGGCAACAAGCGTGATTGTACACACCCCGGAAATGATCGTAAAAAGCCCAGACACAGCGAACAGCACCGGTACCAGAGGCGTACCCAGTCGCGCCTTGATAATCCAAGTTTGCGACAAAAACCACGCACCTGCAACCAGCGCAACCCCCGAGAGCAGCCTGCCAGCACCTCCCGTAGCGTAAAGGCCACCACTCTCTGAGATCGCGACGAGCGATTCAGCAAACGTGGGCTGATCCGCGTCGACGGCGACTCGTCCAATAACGGCAACACCTGTTGCTAACGCAGTCAATATCAGAGACAGCCCACCTTTGCGAGCGTTGGAATCCGGTGACCGATCGGCTATCGCTTCGGCCGAAGTTGATGGATGTGATGATTCTTTCATAATGATACTCCTTTTATGTGGATATAGTTGTTTGCACATCTTCCGTATCAAGTTCCACCCATGTCTCCGGCAGCACTGTTGCATAGGGTAGGTAGGCGATATAGAACAAAGAATTCAAAGCCATTCATGGTTAGCGGAATCAATCCGTCCAGCTCAGCACCTCTTCGAGGGGTTTGCGTCTCGGTTCTGGTATTTCATCGGGATATCCAGTATAGAAAAATCCGATGATGTATTCGTTCTCGGTATCTACATCCAGCAATTTGCAGGTGTTTTCTTCCAGGGTAATCGGCCCCGTGCTCCACTGCATGCCAATCCCTTCTGCCCAAGCAGCCAACTGTACATTTTGCATGGCGCAACACGCGGCTGCATAGTCTTCTCTGTTCTTGATTTCATCGCCATCTTGCAAACAGGCCACTGCAATAATTGTGGGCTTTGACATGAACTTGGTATAACCGGCTTCTTTTAATATGCGCCTGGCCTCGTCGCTGGCATCTTCAGCGGCTTTTGCTTCTTGTATTTCGCTGTAGCGTTGCGCCAGTATTTCTTTGGTTTCTTCTCCCAGGACTACAAATCGCCACGGTTCTGTCAAATGGTGATTGGGTGCCCAAAGACCGGCTTCAAAGATTTTTTCTATCACATCTTTGGACACACCGCCCGGTTTGAACTTAAAAATTGTGCGCCGCGTGTGAATAGCTTCCAAAACGTCCATTGCTTTCCTCCTGTTGGATTTCTATAAAAAGTGACCAAAAAAGTCTTAAAATTTGGTTTGGCAGCAGTCTTTTTTGTTTGGTGATCTATAAAATTGTTTTATTAGTAAAACACTCGCCCAATAAGCAAAACAAATGTTGGGCTTATGTCAACAAGTTTTTTTATTTTTTTCTCAAATTATGATAAGTCAGATTAATTTAGCTTGGCGATTAACTGAAAAGGGTTGAATTTTCGGAGCAAGTACCTATTATAGCGCAGTGTTTTTTCGATCTCAATGCGAGGAGAGCAAAATGCCTGATAGATTAAAGGTCGCTGTTATTGGTGCGAGTGGCATTGGGCAGCACCACGCGCGATGGCACCATTTGTCGGGGTCTCAGGTGGTGGCATTTGTGGGTACTTCGGCAGCGTCGTGTGCAAAGACCCAGGAGCAATTGCAGGCGTATTTTGGATTTGATGGACGCGCTTATACAGATGTAGCGCAGATGCTGGCGGCTGAACAGCCCGATGTGGTCGATGTTTCAAGTCCTTTTCATCTGCATAAAGACCATGCAATTATGGCTCTGGAGAGTGGGTGCCATGTGGTGTGTGAAAAGCCTTTGTGCTGGGATGTGGATAGGCGTCTGGATGATATTTTGGCCGATGGACGGGCTGTGGTGCATGCGGCGGATCAGGCGGGCAGATCTCTGGTGATGTCCGCACAATATCCCGCGGGGATTTCAGTTTATCGCGATTTTTACACGCGTGTGCGAGGGACATGGGATGCGATTGATTCGCTTGAGATGGAGATGGAGGTGAAGGGGCGCGGGGGACCAAAGGCGCGGGAGGATATCTGGATTGATGTGGCTTCCCATCCGTTGAGTTTGGTTCTGGGGTTTTTGCCAGGGGGAGAAATCGATTGGGCAACGGCTTCGTGTGCAATAGGCGAGCGGGAAAATCGCGCGAGTTTTGAGGTGATTACACCCGGGGGACGATGCGATGTGCGGTTTGTTTTGCGCGATATCGATGAGGGGGTTCCCGTGCGGCAATTTGGCGTCAATGGCTTTTTGGTGAATTGGGAGGGGTTTGCCGATGATGAGGGTATTTATCGCGCGCGATTGGTCCACGGAGACGAGGCTGTGATTTGCCGCGATTTTATGCATATTTTAATCGATGAATTTGGCAAGCATGTACGAGGGGAAGGTGGACGGGTTGTTGTTTCTGGTGCGGATGCTTTGGTGAATTTGCAGTATCAAATTGTCCTGTTAAAGCAGGCGGATTGGTCTGTATGAGTGCGCGTTCAGACATTGGGGTGGTGATTACCGCGCACAATTACGGTCATTATCTCGCCGCGTGTTTGGAATCGGTTTTGTCACAGACGCTTTTGCCCCGTCAGGTGCTGGTGGTTGACGATGCGAGTGAAGACGATACGGCAGATGTTGTCGCATCATTTTCCGGTGTGCAGTACTGTCGCGTGGATTTTCGCAATGGCAACCGCGCTCGAAATTTTGGGTTTTTGAAGGTTTCGACTGCTTATGTTGCGTTTTTCGATGCGGATAATGTGATGATGCCGCGCTTTTTAGATGTGCTCTACAGCGCATTGGAAGAGGTTCCCCACGCGACATTTGCTTATGGCGATCGCATTGTGTTTGCCGATGGCGATTTACAGCAGGGCGAACGCGAGGTGTCTGGCCCGTTTGATGTGCGGCGATTGCGCGCCGGAAATTATATCGATCTCGCCGCGTTGATTCGAGCTGATAGTTTTCCCGGATTCGATCCCGCTGTGCGCCGATATCAGGATTGGGATTTGTGGCTGAATATCGCGCTCAAACAGGGGGGTATTGGGCAGTATGTGCCCGGGGCATTATATTATTATCGGGTGCATCCACACAGTGTAAGTCAGCGGGAAGACCGGGATCGGGCGATGTGGCGTATCCGCAGAAAATACCATCTCGGATGGGGCGCGCTACCCCTGCTGCGCCATTCTTTCAAGCTCTATCAATTCGCGCGGAAGACGAAGTCGTTTTGGACGGGGTGAAGCGGTTAGGGCGAACTTCTGACTGGTGCTATCTTGACATGATGCGGTGTAGGCGTTACTTTTTCCGTGTGTGTAAGATACACCTCTTGTAAAGGTTACAGAAAGGTGGGGATTGTTATGTCATTCGATATTGCTGCAATTGCCAATGCCGATTACATCGACGCGATGTATGAGAAATACAAACAAGACCCAGATCTGGTGGATGAAAGATGGCATATATTTTTTGCTGGTTTTGATTTGGGGATGCAACGCGATGAGGCTGAAGTGACTCCAGATATGTCAGATGAAAGCCAGGCGGAGAAAGAGGCGATGGCGTTTCTCGATGCTTATGACACGTTGGAAGAATACACCCGCATGGACGCGAATAGGCAGCAGGGCGCTCTGGCTCTGGTCAATGCGTATCGCACATGGGGGCACCTGGTCGCCGATATCGCGCCGATGAGTTATACGCGCCCACCGTATCCGCTGTTGGAGTTGTCGGAATACGGCTTTACAGAAGAGGACCTGGATCAAATTGTCGGCAATGGCGGATTTCTCGGCCCTACGGACGGTACGTTGCGCGATCTCGTGGCAAAGCTCAGGCAAACATATTGCGGTCCTGTGGCGGTAGAATACACCGATATACCGTATAAGAGCCAGCACGAGTGGTTGGAACAGCGCATGGAGCCGATCTTAAATTCGCCGAAATTCAGTGCGGAACAATGCCGGGATCTGTTGAGGCTATTGATCGAAGCACAGGAGTTTGAACAATTTTTGCATGTTAAATATATCGGGAAAAAGCGATTTTCTATTGAAGGCGGCGAAGCGCTTATCCCGATGTTGCACGCGCTTATTGAAACTGGGGCCGCGTTAAATGTCGAAGAAATGGTGATGGGGATGGCGCATCGCGGCAGGCTCAATGTGCTCTCGCATGTCATGCAGAAACCCTATCCGGAGATATTCAGTGAATTTGAGGGCGTTGAGATTGGTGAAGGGTCGGGCGATGTAAAATACCACATGGGTTTTGCCCATGAGTATGTCACGCGCGATGGTCATACGGTGCATTTGGGGTTGACGCCCAACCCGAGTCATCTCGAGTTGGTCAATCCCGTGATTGAGGGCATTGTTTGTACGAAGCAAGAGACAAAAGGCGATGTTCAGCACGAGCATATCGTACCGTTGATTATCCACGGCGATGCCGCTTTTGCCGGGCAGGGCATTGTGCCAGAGACGATATGCTTGTCCCATCTGGATGGCTATGATAATGGAGGTACGATTCATATTGTTGTGAATAACCAGATTGGTTTTACCGCATTGCCCCGGGAATCCCGTTTTACAGCGTATCCAACAGATGTGGCAAAGATTGTTAAGATGCCCATTTTTCACGTCAATGCCGATGATCCCGAAGCTGTGGTACACGCGGCGCGCATGGCTATGGCTTATCGCCAGGCGGTGAAGAACGATGTGATTATCGACCTGTGGTGTTATCGCCGATACGGTCACAATGAATCCGACGATCCCGTTTTCACTCAGCCTCTGCAATCTGCTGAGATCGCCGAGCATCCAACGGTTGTCGATCTGTATTCGAGGCGTTTGATTGAGCAAAATATCGCAACAGAAGATGATGTCGATGCGATGAAGCAAGGTGTGCGCGAGAAGCTCGAGGCTGCATTCGTCGATGCCAAAGATCAAAAGACAAAACCGCGTGAGCCAGCATTTGGAGGCGCGTGGAAGGGATTTGGGAAGGCGGGCGCAGATCGCACGGCAAAAACCGCGGTGAATAGAGAGAAGTTGATCGATATTGCCCAAAAGGCGACGACGGTGCCCGAGGAATTTAACGCTTATCGCAAATTGATGCGCCAACTCGATTACCGCATGCAAATGGTCCACGACAAGGTGGGGATGGACTGGGGCTGCGCGGAGATGCTCGCGTTTGGCAGTTTGTTAGTGGATGGGTTTCCGGTGCGATTGGCCGGGCAAGATTCTCAGCGGGGTACATTTAGTCACCGGCAAGCGGTGTGGCACGATATTGAAAATGGCGCAATTTATTCACCGCTGAACCATCTATCGGATGATCAGGGTGGTTTCAGGGTCTATAATACGATGCTTTCGGAGTTGGCGGTGCTGGGCTTTGAGTTTGGCGTGAGTTATGCCAATCCCAATAAATTGACGATCTGGGAAGCTCAGTTTGGCGATTTTGCCAATGGCGCGCAGATGATTATCGATCAGTTTATTTCCAGTTCAGAGGCCAAATGGCAGAAGATGAGCGGGCTGGTGATGCTGTTGCCACACGGGTTTGAAGGCCAGGGCCCAGAGCATTCGAGTGCGCGGTTAGAGCGGTTTCAGGCGCTGTGTGCCGAAGACAATATGCAGGTGGGCTGCCCCACGTTGCCCGCGCAGTATTTTCATTTGCTGCGCCGCCAGATGTTGCGCGCATTTCGCAAGCCTCTCGTTTTGATGATGCCAAAGAGTTTGTTGCGGCACAAAGAGTCGATTTCAACGCTCGAGGATTTGTCCGAGGGGGCGTTTTATCCCGTTTTAGACGATCCCGCACAGCCCGATCCCGGCGGTGTGAAGCGCGTTGTTTTCTGTACGGGTAAGGTCTTTTTTGACTTAAAAGAGGGGCGGGATAAAAAGGACGAGGAACGGCTTGCACTGGTGCGGATTGAGGAGCACTATCCCTTTCCTTGGGACGAGGTGGGTGCTATACTCGAGAAGTACGGCGATGCGGATATTTTCTGGGGACAGGAGGAGCCGCAAAATATGGGTAGTTGGGATTTTATGGAGCCAAAACTCCGCAGGTTGCTCGATAACAAAAAGCCAGTGCGCTATCTGGGACGAAAGCCCACGGCTGCAACGGCCACGGGTATTCAGTCGGTGCATTTGGCCGAACAGCAAGAGATCGTGGAGACGGCTCTGGATTTTTCTTAGGGAGGCGCGTACATGCCTGTTGATGTGGTTTTGCCCGAATTGGGAGAGTCAGTGACCGATGCCATTCTGGTCGAGTGGTTGAAATCGGATGGCGAGGCCGTGGCGGTAGATGAACCCCTTGCGGTTATTGAAACGGATAAAGCCGATGTCGAATTGCCCGCGCCTTCGGCGGGTGTGTTGCAGACGCTGAAGGCCGATGGCGATACGATTGAGGTCGGCGAGACTATTGCCACAATAGATGAGGATGGTGAAGCCGTCTCAAAGGCCGACGTATCGAAGAAGGCCGATTCACCTGAAGAGCCTGTACAGGCCGATGGTTTGAGTCCGGCAGTGCGCCGATTGGTGACAGAGCACGATCTCGATCCCGCGGCGATTACAGGGACGGGAAAAGACGGGCGATTGACCAAAGGAGATGTGCTGGCGTATCTCGATTCAGAAGTGTCTGAAGTACCCGATCCGCCTGTTTCTGAACCCGAAGCTCCTGCACCACCTCCTGCTGCCGCTGTTACGGGCGATGGGGAGCGGCGCGAACCCATGAGCCAAATTCGCACGCGCATTGCCGAGCGTCTGGTTTCTGCACAGCAGACAGCGGCGATGTTGACGACGTTTAATGAAGTAGATATGAGCGGTATTTTTGATCTGCGCGCCAAATACAAAGAGATGTTCGCAGATGTACACGGCATCTCTCTGG